>JBAZPL010000056.1:0-13904 GCA_041648155.1 Candidatus Krumholzibacteriia bacterium | reverse complement strand
CGGGCGGTCAATCGTTCCTGGGAGATGTCCATCTGGATATCGAGCAGCTCCTCTTTCCGGGCGAGCGCGACGCGCGAGGGAACCTTGCCGGTGAGCGTACGCGCCTTCGTTCCGGCCTCGGGCGAATAGGCGAAAACGCCGACATGATCGAAGGAAACGTCCTCGAGAAAACCGGCGAGCTCCCGGAAGTGAGCTTCCGTCTCTCCGGGAAAACCGGTCATCACCGTTGTCCGCAGAACGAGATCGTCGATCGACGAGCGCAGAACGTCGAAAAGCGTATCGAGATCCTTTCTCGCGTATCCACGCCCCATTCGCTTGAGAATCGAGTTCGAGACATGCTGAATCGGAATGTCGAGATACGGGCTGATCGCCCCCCCCTTGATGAGCGGAACGAGCCTCCCGACGTCGATGTGCGCGGGATGGAGATACATGAGACGTATCCATTCGAACCGCGCCCCGTCCGCGAGCGCTTCGAGGAGATCGTACAGGCTTTCGCGCCGGCCCCGGTCCGAACCATACGAGGTCGTATCCTGGGCCACGACGGCGAGCTCCCTCACGCCCGATGCGGCGAGATCCGCCGCCTCGGCGAGTATCTCTTCCCACGGCCTGCTTGCGAGGTCTCCCCTGATCGAAGGAATCGTGCAATAGCTGCATCGGTTCGCGCAGCCGTCCGATATCTTGAGGTAGGCGAGATGCGGGGGCGTGAAGAGCCGCCGCCCGGGGATCGAGCATCCGCGACGCGGCCCTTTCGGGGCGACCGCAGAAGCAGGCGCTGGAAGGGTCTGTTCCATTTCTCCCCCTCCGGCTGCGATCTTCTCCGGTAAAAGCGGCATCTCGGCCACGTCGCAGAACAGATCCACCTCGGGAAGAAGCGTGCGGAGCGCGCGCGCCTCGCGCGATACGAGGCATCCGAGCACGGCGAGAAGCTGTCCCTTCTTCTTCGCGGCGCCGACGCGCAGTATCTCCTCGACCGATTCCTCCATCGCGCTCGCGATAAAGGCGCACGTCGTGACGACGAGCAGCGCCGCCACGTCGGGTGAAGCCGCTTCCTGCCATCCCGTCTGCTCGAGCCGCGCGGCGACCTTCTCGGCGTCGACGAGATTCTTCGGGCATCCGAGATTGAAGAAGAAATAGGTTCCGGGGAGAATAGGCTTTTCAGCTTCCATCGTAACTTTCGCGGCTCACGAGGACACGCCGCGCCTTGCTCCCCTCGAACGGGCCGACGACCCCCGCCTGCTCGAGCATGTCGATAAGGCGGGCGGCGCGCGCATAGCCGACCCGGAGACGTCGCTGGAGGAGGGAAATCGAGCCCTGCTGATGAATCACGACGAGCTCCTTCGCCTTCTGGAAGAGCTCGTCGTCTATCGGGGCGTCGTCATCCCCCGCCACGGGAGCCTCGTCCGTGAGATCGAGCGCCTCCTCGGCGGCCGCAAATTTCCTCCAGTACGTGGCCACGCGCTCCGATTCGGCCTCCGAAATGAAGGCGCCCTGGAGCCGGATGGGGTGCGGGAGGTTCTTGGGCAGAAAGAGCATGTCCCCGTTTCCGAGGAGCTTCTCGGCGCCGTTCGCGTCGAGGATCGTGCGCGAGTCGGTCTTCGACGTCACCTGGAAAGCGAGCCGGCACGGGAAATTCGCCTTGATCAGTCCCGTGACGACGTCGACCGACGGCCGCTGCGTCGCGAAGACGAGGTGGATTCCCACGGCCCGGGCCATCTGCGACAGACGCGTGATCGGCGGATAGATTTCGTTTCCCATCGTGACCATGATGTCGGCGAGCTCGTCGATGATCGTCACGTAGTACGGAAGCCGGGAGAGCCGCTCTTGCGTTTCGGGCGAAACAAGCTCCTCCTCGGCGACCTTGCGGTTGAAACCCTGGATATTCTTGACGCCGACGGAGGCGAGCAACTTGTACCGGCGGTCCATCTCTACCGTCAGCCACTGGAGGACCTTGAGCACGCGCTTCGACTCGGTGATCACAGGATGGAGGAGATGCGGGATATCGTTGTACGCGATGAGCTCGAGCCGTTTGGGATCGACGAGAATGAACCGGCACGAGGCCGGCGTGTGATGAAACAGGAGCGAGCAGATGATCGTGTTGATGCAGACGCTCTTCCCGCTTCCGGTCGCGCCCGCGATGAGCAGGTGCGGCATATCGGATATATCGGCGAAGAACGGCTCCCCCGTCACGGTCTTGCCGAGGGGTACGATGAGCCCCTCCTTGTCGGAAGGGTAGTGCTCGAGAAGCTCCTTGAGAGAAACGAGGCTCGGCTCCGGATTGGGCACTTCGATGCCGACCGCGCCGCGCCCCGGGATCGGCGCCTGGATACGGATGGAGCGCGCCGCGAGCGCGAGCGAGATGTCGTCCGTGCGGCTCGCGATCTGGCTCACCTTGACCCCCGCCGCCGGCACGAACTCGAACGTCGTCACGACGGGGCCCGGCCGCACCTCCTGGATCTTTCCGTCGAGCCCGTAATCCTTGAGCTTCTTCTGGATGACCTCGCTCCGCGCGATAAGATCCTCCGTGCTGTACGATACTCCCCGCGCCTCGTAATCGTCGAGGAGGGAGAGCTCGGGCAGCGGCATGTCCCCGGCCGCCTCGGGCGGCGGCGCCGGCACCTCATCCGCGTCCAGAAGACCCGCGTCGTCCCCCTTCGCGATGCGAAGCTCGGGAACGGTTATCTTCGGAGGCCTCCGGCTCCGCGTCCCTTCCATTTCGGACTCGACGATCACGGGAATTTCGGGAACTTCCCTTTCCGTTTTGTCCTTCTTCTGCTTCGGACGTTTCGACTTCCCTTCGCCCCGGTTCGGCTTCGGAAGCGCGAGCCGCGGCATGCGTATATCCTTCAGCTTCGAGAGAAGCGCCTCGACCGCGCCCGAAAACAGGAGAAATGACAGAACAAGAAACAGAGAAGCGAGGATGAGAACCGAACCGAACCGACCCGAGAGAAGCCTGAGAAAACCGAGCGTCTTCACGCCCGTGAGCCCGGCCGCTCCGCGGCCGCCGAAAACGGCTGTGATTCCGGCAAGGACGACAAGCAGCGCGAGTGAACACGCGATGCGCCCCCAATGCCTGCGCGCTTCGACGTCCTTGAACGCGAGAAGGGCGAAGAGCACGACAAAGAGCGGCCAGAACCATGACAGCACGGGGCCGAAGAGAAAATGGAGCGATCCTGCGACTCCCGCGCCGATCGGTCCGCACAGATTTTTCGCCTGCCAGAACGCGCCCCAGTCGTCCCAAAACGCGGTGACGTCATCCCTCTGATGCGACGCGAGAGCCACACCGAGAAACACGGCCAATATGACGAACAGTACGCCTTTCGTTATCCGCATTGAAATCCTCGACCCGGATCGACGTGGTTCCCGGACCGGAAGCTCCATCTCGCGAGCGACGCAATAAGCTGCTCGCGCGTCCCCCGGACCCACTTTTCCTTACTGCAATCTTGTAGCAATGATTTTCTTCAAGGTAAAGCAGTTTTTCCCGACATCCCCCGCGAAAAGGGCCGAAACCGCCGCGATTCCGTCGGCCCCCGCGTCGATCACCTCGAGAGCGTTCTCCGCCCGGATCCCACCGAGGGCGACGAGCGGGAGCTCCGTCTTGCCTCGCACGCTCCTCACGAATTCGACCCCCAGTGCTTTCGCCTCCGGTTTCGTCGGCGAAGGAAAGACCGGACCGACCCCGATATAATCGACCGCATCGGAGGGCAAGCGCGCGAGCTCGTCGAGGGATGTCACGGAGACGCCGATGATGCGACCCGGCCCCACCATCGATCGAGCTTCCCCGGGCGGCATGTCCTCCGCGCCGATATGGACGCCGTCCGCGCCCGTTTCGCAGGCGAGCTCGACGTCGTCGTTCACGAGAACGGGAATCGACGCGCCCCGCGCCGCTTCAAGGATCGCAACGACATCGCGGCGCTTTTCCGCCTCGCCGGCCGACTTCGCGCGGTACTGGATCATGCCGACACCGGCCGAAACGAGCGCTTCCGCCACCGACGCCACATTCCCGCTATCGACGACGCTCCGGTCGAGGATCGCATACAGAAAGGGCGGCCGCGGAATGCGCGCGGCAGCGGCCGCACCGGCGAAAGATCCTCGCTCGATCGTGTAGAGTGTAAAGCGAAGCGATTTGAAGAGGCGCGATCCCTGCGCGTCGATGAGCTTCCCGAACTCCTCGAGCACGCGAAGCGCCTCCTCCGCGCGGGCGAAATTCGCCCGCGCCACGGCCGCGAGAGAGCCCCGGGAGAGCTCGGAGGCGGTGGCGCTTGCGCTTCCCACATCCCCGACGCTGTCGCGGTGCCGGAGCGCCCCCTGCGCGAGCGCCTCGACCGATCGCCGCACCTGATGGCGCACGTCCTTGAGGCTGCCCGTCAGCGCCCCGTCCTGCATCGAGAAGCGCGCGATCTCCTCGACGACGCGCAGGCCCTCGGCGCAGCGATTCGCGTTGGCATCGAGAATGCGCAGGATGACCGCGCGGTCCGTATCGCTCATGCCGGGCATCTAGGCGACGATCACTCCCTCCCGGACCTCGGGCACGCTCGAGCTCACGCCGACGCGCGAACAGAACACGACGTCGCTCTCGTACCCGAGCGCGACGAGCTTTCGACCGTGATCCGTAGAACGCACGAACGCCTCGACATTCGAGCCGAATTCCTCTGCAATGACGCGCGCGATGCGGGCCGCGTCGGAGATCGATTCCGGCGCGACAGCGGGCTCGAGGCTCTTGAGGAGCATTCCTCCACAGAGAAGATCCTCCGCCGCGATGCTCCCCTCAGAGCCGCAGCAGAGCACGACGAGCTCGCGCTCCCCGCGGAGCGCGGCGGCGACCGCAGGCAGGTTCGTCAGAGCGCAGATGATGATGCGCCCCGCTTTCGCGGCCGTCGCTATGGCCCGGGTGCCGTTCGTCGTCGTCAGGACGAGCGTCTTGCCCCGCACGCGGGCAGGCGTGAATTCCCCCGGAGAGTTGGAGAGATCGAAGCCCGGGACGGGAAGACATTTACGCTCCCCCGCCAGCAACTTCTTGTCGCGCTCCGCCGGGCGCACGAGACGAGAGGCGGTCTCGACGTCGGCGATAGGTATGATCCTCTCGGCGCCGTTCTCGATGGCGGCGACGATGGTGCTCGACGCTCTCAGCACGTCGATGACGACGACCGAAGCGTTCTGCAGGGCGTTTTTCTCCGCCTGCTCGAGCGTTGCATAGAATTTGATATTCATCCCGCACTCATGATTGGACAAACACGGCACCCGGAACAGCGGTACGCGGGAGACCTACAGGCTCCACGAGCCGGCTCGCGATCGCCCCTGTCTGGAATGGGATCAGAAATCGCCCGCAGGACCGCCTTTTCCCGCGCTTTCGAACGTCTCCCACGTCTTGTCGCTCGTGGCCTGGATGCCTTTGAGCCTGAGGCTGAACTCGTGAGGGTTTGAACTGTTCTTGAGCGCCTCCTCCATCGTGATATGTCCGTCCGAAAGGAGCTTCATGAGCGATTGATCGAAGCTCTGCATGCCGTGGGAGGAGACACCCTCGCGAATCGCCTGCGTGATGAGAGGCGTCTTTTCAGGATCGATAATATACTCCCGGATCGTGGAAGTGACAATCATTACTTCCACCGCCGGGACGCGCCCCTTCCCGCCGCTGATCGGGATGAGCCGCTGGGCGACGACGGCCTGGAGAGTTGCGCCGAGAAGGTAACGAATCTCCTGGTGCTGGTGCGGAGGAAAGAAAGAGATGACGCGGTTGATCGTTTGCGTCGCGTCAATTGTATGGAGCGTCGACAGGACCAGATGCCCGGTGTCGGCGGCCATGAGCGCGATCTCCATCGTGAGGGCGTCGCGGATCTCGCCGACGAGGATCACGTCGGGGTCCTGGCGGAGAATGTGGCGAAGCGCCTCATGGAAGGACGAGGTGTCGCTTCCGATCTCGCGCTGATTGATGATACTCTTCTCGTCGTGGTGAAGGAATTCGATCGGATCCTCCACCGTGATGATGTTCTTGTTCGCCGTTTTGTTGATCTCGTTGACCATGGCGGTCAGCGTGGTCGACTTGCCGCTTCCGACCGTCCCGGTGACGAATATCAGGCCGCGCGGGCGGAGCGAAAGCTCCTTGAGCACGACCGGTAGCCCGAGCTCGTCGATGCTCTTGATGTTCACGGGCACGTGCCGGAATACCATGGCGATCGAGCCGCGCTGCACGTAGAAGTTCGCGCGAAACCGGGCGAGTCCCGAGACGCCGAACGCAAAATCCACCTCTCGCGTTTTCGTGAAGCGATCCTTCTGGGACGGCGTGAGAATCTGGGTCGCGATTTCCTCGAGATCCTTCGGCGAGGGCTTCTCGAGACCGAGGTGCCGGAGCTTTCCGTCGACCCGCACAACCGGCGGCAACCCCGCCTTGAGATGAAGATCGGATCCGCCCTGGTTAATCATTTCCTCGAGAATCTTCTTGATAGTCATGCATCACACCTTCCCGATGATGAAAATGCGAATCGTACCGGATTCCGCAAAACGGCTATCGTGCACAATAACAAATGCTTGTGCTTTTTCCGACGCCCGTGCTGCACCGGACTCTCCCGGTCGTTATATTTTGCAAGGATCAGGCCGATTCGGGGGAAAAAAGGCCGGCCGCAGGAGGCCGGATCGAGGGTCGTGCCCGGTGCTCTCGCGCCGTATCAGGCGCGTTCTATGTATCGTCCGGTCCGCGTATCGATGCGCAGGACGGTCCCCGCCTCGATGAAGAGCGGAACGGTGATCGCCGTTCCGGTTTCGAGAATCGCGCTCTTCGATCCACCCTGCGCGGTATCCCCGCGAACACCCGGCTCGGTCTCCTTCACCGCGATCTCGACGATGAACGGAAGCTCGACCGTTATCGGCCTGTCGCCGTCGGCGAGCAGCGTCACGATCATGTTCTCAACGAGATACGGCAGGGCGTTTTCGACGATTCCCTTCGATACGGGGAACTGTTCATAGGTCTCGAGATCCATCAGATAGTAGAGATCCCCCGTCGTATAGAGGAACTGACTCTGCCTGCGCTCGAGTCTGACCTCCTCGACCTTATCCCCCGCCATGAAGGTCTTTTCGAGCACGTATCCCTCGGGAATCTGCTTGAGCCGCGTGCGCACGATCGGACGCCTCTGCTGGACCTTGACGTGCTGAAACTCGACGACCGAGAAGAGTTTCCCGTCGATCTTGAGGATCGTGCCATTCCTGAAATCGCTCGTGTCCGCCACGACCGTCCTTCTCCGGCCATCCGCGCGGCCGTTCTACTTGCTCCGCAATCTCTTGAGCCATTCGCGGAATTGCTCCATGTCACGATCCGTCGTGGCAGGCTCGCCGGAAGATCCTTCGGGTTTGTCCCCATCCGGCGCGCTCGCAGGCGTCCCCGAGGCGCGCCCGGCCGTTCCCCCGTTCGCGCGCCCGCGCTCGATCCCGTCGACATCCCTCGCGGGACCCGGCTCCGTCTCGACGCCGTCATCCCCGGCTCCCCCACCGTGCCCCGCCGTGCTCGAAACAAGCCCCTCGCTGATATCGCTGAGGGAAATGGTGAGAACGTCCTCATGGAACGCCTTGTCCCGCTCGGCTTCGGTAGCGTTCATGAGAGCCTCGAGCTTCGCCACCATTTCCTTCGCTTCCATGTTCCCGGGCTCCCGCTCAAGCACATCATGATAGATGCGGAGCGCTTTGTTGTAATACCCCTGCGCGGCATAGATTCCGGCGAGCGTCATCGTCGCGAGCTCCCTCGGACGTTCGTCCCGCATCGATCCCCCGTCGGCAAGGTCGATCTCCTTGACGACGAAGGACGTCTCCATCTCCTTGAGAGCGCGCGCGACCTCGGTGTTCGTCGCGTCGATGGCGAGAATTCTCCGATAGAACTCCGCCGCCTCGGGGCGCTTGTCCTCGGCGAGGAGGATATCGCCCATGAACTTGAGAGCGACAAGGTTCTCGCCGTCCAGCTCGAGAACGCGACGGAATTCCGCTTTTGCGCGCTCCGTCGCTCCCTTGTCGTAGTAGCATTTCCCGAGGATCACGTGGGCGCTCGCGTAATGCGGCATTTTTTCGAGACCGCGATCGAGAATCTCGATCGCTTTATCCACGTCGCCGTTCTTGCGGTACGCGTCCGCGAGAGGGGCAAAAATGCGCGAATCGCGCGCGCGATCGTAGCGTTCAATCAGGTTCTGGAGTTCATCGCTCATGGTGCGGACCTCTCCGATCCTTCGGGTGGAAATATTCAGGTGCGAGGCTATCAGAGGCGGCAATCGCTGTCAAGAGAATGCGCCCGTTCGAGCGCGCTAGAAGCTGAAGGTCTCGGCGAATGCCATCGCCTCTCTCAGGAGCTCGTTCTTGTCCTGCCCCGGCGCATAGACGAGGCAATCGACGAGCCAGATGCGCGATTTGACGCCATCGGCGATGAACCAGCATACAAAGGAGCCCCCGGCAGCCACGACGCTGCTCTCCCAGTACCCGTCCATCCGCACCGCCTCGTATGCGCCGAGCCGCGTCGCCGTGAATTTGACGAGGTCCCGCCGCATGACATACCTGTCGAACAGCTTGAACGAAACGTCCGACCTGAGCCGGTAAAGCTCGTTCGAATCCGCGAGAGAAACCGTCCCTTTCCCGAATGCCTTCCAGGAAACCGAAAGCACCCGCGGCGGTTCAGGATTGATGAGTGAGACGCCGGGAACCTCGGGACGTTCCTCATCGAGCTTGTAAACATTCGGAATTCTGAACGAAAAACCGTACCGGTCTTTCAAGTGCCTCTCGAGATACGTATTTTCGCCCTGCTCGAGCATCGACTCCCGAATGCGCTCCCGGTTCCCGTCCTCGAGAATGTTTCTGAGGATGGCGCCCTGTTCCCGCGCGGCGAGCGCCAGATCTTCTCGCGAAACGCCGGTCACAATGATGGTGAGCTGACCCTTCACGGGAGAATCCATCTTCTTGAACACGCTGTATTTCCCCTGGAGCACGCCCCTGGCGCCGGAAGGCCCGATGAACTGCTCGATGATACTCCCGATCTTCCCCTGGTTCACGATCCCGAAGATCACCATGTTCTTGGCGGGGATTTCTTTTTCGAACTCATACGCGGGGACGACGCGCACCCTGAACTGAAGCTCGTTCTTCGTATAGAAATCGAGTTCGTGCTGAAGCGCATTCACCATCTCCGCCGTGGGGCCTTCTATTGTGCCCGTTTCCGTCACGAGAACGACGCCGCTGTATGAGCCGGCGGGAAGCATGTTGAACGGCCCTCCCCGGCTGCCGCATGAAGCGGCGAAGGCGCCGAGGCAGACGAACGTGATGAGTGTGGGCAGATATCTCATGGTGAAGCACCAGGGAAATGATAGGATTGAAGGAGGCTCAGGGGCAAGCAGAATCTTGCGCGCGGCGCCGCCCCGGAACGCGTGCCGAGCCGTGTCCGTCACGGCAGAGACATATTGAGACGCTGTATCCGCTCCTTGTCGAGCATGCCCTTGTAGGTCATAAGCTGCCGCTCGAGGCGCTGAATCCGCCGCTTGAGCAGCTCGTTTTCCTGCGCGAGCGAATCCTTGCGGGAGCCGGCGACGACCTCGAACGGAGACTGACGCACGCTCTCGCCACCCCGCTCGATCGTGAAGATGTTGTCCGACACCATCCGGGGACCCGCGTAGGAGCCGGCCATATGGTAATCGGAAAGGACGTCTTCTTCCGCGGCCGGCGTCTGGATCAGGGCGGTGCTCGTGCGATTTTCGCGGGGGACCTCCCGGATCCTCGGTTCGTTCATCCCGATCCGCTGCACGGCGAACGTCGCCGCAACGATGACGACGGCCGCGGCGGCGGCCGCTCCGAGCGCGAACCGCGATACCCATCGCTTCTCGCCGAACGGATTCGCTTCGACGTCGCGCCGCATGAGTCTCGATTTCTCCTGCATGATGCGTCGTTTCACGTTCCATTCAAAGCCGTCGCTCACGGAGAGCTCGGGAAGAGAACCTGCCGCGTCGAGACTCGCCTCCATTTCCTTCACGAGAAGCCCGCATGAGGAACAGTGCGCAAGGTGGCGCGCAAGCTCCATGCGACCGGCTTCATCGAGCGCGCCGTCGCGAATCAGAAAGTACAGATCCTGCGCTTTCCTGCATTTCATCTTCCATTCCCCTTGGTCTCGAAATCCTCGGCAACGAACGGCGCGACCATCTTCTTGAAGTGCGCCCTTCCTCTATTGATGCGCGAGCGTACCGTGCCGAGCTTGAGCCCGGTCACGGCCGCAATCTCCTCATAGCTCAAATCGTTGATCTCGCGAAGGACGAAGGCCGGGCGGTACTTGCCCGGGATCTTCTCGATAGCATCCTGGATCAGCTCATTCAGGTTCGATTGCTCCATGTCATAATCGGGCCGCTGGGAATCGTCTCTCAGATCCATCCATTTCCCGTCCTCTTCGCCGCCCGAAGTCTCCGACCAGAGGCTCACCATCGCGGGCCGCCGCTTCGCGTTCCGAACACGATTTCGTACGAGATTCGTCGCGATCGTGTAGAGCCAGGTTGAAAAACGAGCGATGGTTCGGTATTTCTCAGCATGGATGTATGCCTTTACGAACGTCTCCTGTGCGAATTCCTCCGCTTCGCTGCGGTTCCCGAGAAGCCGGTACAGGTACGTGTAAAGACGGTTCTTGTACCTCCCCACGAGCGCGTCGAACGCCTGGTTCCGCCCCTCCTGGACGAGAAGCATCAGATCCTCGTCGGTGAGCTCGCCGAAATCTATCTTTCGCTGAGGTAGCTCGACCGGCCTGCTCAATCCGTCATCTCCGTTCTTCTCGTCCGTCATATTTGAACACCCTGTATTCGGAAAAGTTCCCGGCTGAAGAAAGGAACGATGGCGTTAATCGCTCATTCGCTACCGGTCTTTGATCCCGTCCATTTCGAATAGTGAGGTCGATTCCGTAATTGCTTTTATTGCAAGTACATCAAAGGTCGCTTGCTCGTTCCTATTGTCTCTCCGAAGCCGTACCCAGCGTGGGTAGGCGAGGTTTGAGGCGGCCATCGGCGTTCCGTACGAGATTGTATAGCAGCCCGTGCCGCCGGCAAAGCATTGCTTGAATTCTTGTGTTCCACGTCCCCGCTCGCCGCGCATTTCGATACGTCGGTCCCTCCAGTCCGCTTTCAACCGCCACGTCTCTCCCGCGCGGGCGACCGAGACGGATCGCATCTCGGCGCACCGTGGAAAGGCGAGGAGCAGGGCGACAAGGATATCGTCGGGCGCAACATCGCCGCCCGTCTCATCACGAACGAGAGCCAGGGATGAATCGTTTCCGAGATACTTCCCGCTCTCGCGATTATAGATGACGAGGCTGTCACCGGCGAGAATCGTCACCTCCGCCTCGAGCGCGCCGAAGAGACTCGAGTGCCGGAAGTCGATCCGGGCCGTGCCTTCCCCGGGGAAATAGGCGATCCGCATGAGTCCCCTGATGCGGTACCGGGGAAGGTCCAGACGGAGCTTCCCGACGATCTCGATGCCTGCCCCCGCCTTCACCGGAGAGATAAGCGTTTCGAAGCTCTCGTCGCATGGCACCTCGACGCGGCGCGGTCCGAACGTCGCGCACGACTGAGCGAGAGCGATCAGCACGAATGTGATTGGAAGAGCTGCGGCGCGTCTACCGAACGTTCTCATCGCTCCTGAGTTTCCTCGCCTTCTCGTCGACAACCGTTCCGGCCGGATCGATGGCGAGCGATTTTTCGTACGCTTCGAGGGCCTTCGCCGGCTCGTTCAGTTTGAGGTAGGTGTCTCCCAAATGATCCCAGATCACCGCGTCATCGGGCACCTGGCCCACCGCTTTGAGAAAAATGCCGAGGGCGTCGCCGAATTGCCCTTTCTTGTACCGTATCCACCCGAGGCTGTCGAGAAAATACCCGTTCTCCGGCTCCCGGCCCAGAGCCTTTCCGAGAAGCGTTTCGGCGAGATCCAGTTTCTCTCCCTTTTCCGCGAGGAGATACCCGTAGAGATTGGCCAGAATAGGATCTTCCTGATCGTTGTCATACAATGGGATGATGCGCCTGAGCGCATCGTCGAATCGGCCCCCATGCCCGTACAGCATCGCAAGCTCCAGCACCACGTTCTCATTCTTCGGGTCGAGCCGTTCGGCCTTCAGGAGAAACCGCTCCGCCTCCTCCGTCTCTCCCGCCTTGCGCAAGATCGACCCCAGAAGAAAATTATCCTCCGGCGAATCGTCCCCCGCGCGCTCCACTGCCTTCGCGAGATAGGCCCGCCTCTCCGCTTCAGGGAGCACGAGCGTCTCATCCGGTCCCGACGGGCCTTCGGCCCTGCGATAGAAAATGAGGAGAAGACCGATATAGTTTTCGAAGCGGTCCGGCTCGAGCTCGATAAGCTTCTTCAAGTACCCATACGCGGTCCGGAAATGCCCCCGCTCTATCTCCATTTCGGAAACGACCCTGAGGAGGGCAGGCTTCTCTCCCATCTTTTTCATGAGCCCGTCGAAGACGGAGAGCGCCTGCTCGTTCATCCCGGCTTTATAGAGAAATCTGCCGTAGATGAGCTCTCCCCTCTCGTCGAGCGACCCAGTATCATGCAGCGGCGCGAGGAGCGCCGCTCCTTCCGCGTACTTTCGCTCCGTGAAGAAAATCTCCGCGAGACCCTCGACCGCCTCCCGATTGAACGACTCGAGACGCAGGATCTCCCGGTATTCCGTTTCCGCCTCGCGCGTGCGACGCGCTCCCATGAGGAGCCGAGCCCGCGCGATACGCGCGTTTACGAAATCGGGATCGATCTCGAGCGCCTTCCCGAGCGCCTCGAGCGCGCTGTCGGTTTTGCCTGCGTCGGCATCGAGGAGCCCGAGCTCGTAGAAAACGTAGAAATCCGCTTCGGGGAGCCGGCTCGCCTCGATGAGGATCCGGCGCGCCTCTCCAAGTCTATTGAGCTCGAGATTCACTTTCGCGATAAACTTGAGAATCTGAAACGGGGAGATTTCGGAGTCCTTCCGGAGCTCCATGAGAAGCGCAAGCGCCGATTCCTTGTTTCCGAGACGGTACTCGACCTCCGCGAGAATGGCTCGCGCGTCGCTGCCGTACGCGTCCCGCGCCACGAGATCCTCGCAGTATTTCTTCGCGGCTTCCAGATCGCCGATCCGGAGAGCAACTTTCGAGAGCCTCAGGATGATGCGGGCGTTTCCCGGATCGCGCGCCGCGGAGTACAGGAAATACTGATATGCATCGGCAAGATTGTCTTCGGATTCGAGATACACGCCTTTGAGATAGGCGACGAGCGAGTTTTGGTCGAATCTCTCCTGCGCATGAACGCCGCGGGCCATGACGACGCAAGCCCCGGCGGCGAGAGCGATGAGGAGACGTTTTCGCATGACGCATTCCTTTCGGCTACCCACCAATTATACCGAAGCGCGCAGGCGCGGGCAAACGATATAGCCGCGCAGCCCGGCGGGGATGAAGCGTGCCCGTTCGGGATCTCGCCTCAATCAGGTTTTCTCGTGATGCCCCTGAGGAGCGAAAGATAGGCTTCGTCGAGCCGGGAAAGCATCTCTTCGGAGAGCCCTCCTCCCGATCCCATGATCTGACTGTAGTACTCTTCGAGGTAGCGGCAAAGATACACGGTGCGGTTTTCGATCTGGCTCGTGATGAGCGCGAGGACTTCGGCGTGGCGTTTCTTGAATTCGTCGCTCTCTTCCGTGCCGCCGACGTTGTGAAAATATTCGCGGAGAAGGTGAAGCCAGTACTCGTCATGGCGACCGCCGTTGTCGAACACGCATCCCGGCACATCGATGAGGAAACAATACCCGTAGACGAAGTACGAGCAGAAGGTCAAGCCGTGGAGAAAGAATCGCCGGTGACAATCGACACTCATCTCCTCGAGGTTGCAGGGGAGCCGGCATTCGGCGCAGAAGGCCTCCGGGGCCCCTCCAAAGGTGAACGGCGCATGAGTCGCCA
>JBAZPL010000055.1:0-14257 GCA_041648155.1 Candidatus Krumholzibacteriia bacterium | reverse complement strand
AATGTTCCCGGATCGCGAACGGACAGATTCCCAACCATTTCGGTGATACGCACGGATGATGCATCGGTGTATTTCGACGCGCGGAGAGAATCGGGTCTTGTGTGGGCCTCGCCGGTGCAGACATACCTGGAGCTTAATGCGGGGGATAAGCGCGATCAGGAAACTGCCTTGCAGGTGAGAGAATTGATCCTACGCGGGGTGCGGGAGAATGTGGAATGAATCGAATGGCGGAGTCGCCCATTCTCACTCGGCGCGTTCGATGAAGCGCTCATAGATTTCCCGGACATTTTTCTTGATGCGGCCCAGCCGTTCAAGGAACGCGCCGTTCCCCGGCACATGCGCGCCGGAGAGGCGCGAGAAATAGCTCTCGAAGAAATCCTCCCGCTCGGGGGACGGCGGGTAGGGAATCTCGTGCAGCGCCGCGGCGTGCTCCATCGTCCAGAAGAGCCGGTAAGCGGCGAGGAGCGAGGCGGAGTCCTCGGGCTCGAGCGCTCCCGCCGACCGTAGCTCCTCGAAGGCCCCGCGCGGATCCGCTGACGGGGCTTCCTCGACGATCCCGCGGAGCCGCGCCGCGGACAGCAGAAAATCGATGTCGTAGAGTCCGCCCGCCGCGTGCTTGACGTCCCACGGGCCCTTCGAGAGCGCCTCGAGCTTCGCGCGCGACTCCGTGAGCCGCGCCTTCCAGCCTTCCCGTCCGAAAACGACCGGCAGCGTGCGTGCGAGCATAGCCTCGACCGCCCGCCCCGTTTCCGGGGCGCCGCATAGAAAGCGGCACTTCGAATACGCGAGAATCTCCCAGAGGGAAGCACGCGTCTGCAGGTAGCTCTCGCAGTATTTGAGCGTCTGAACGAGAGGCGCGCCCTCCCCCTCGCCGCGGAGCCGCATGTCGACCGCGCCGAGACGGATCGCGCGCGCGTCATCGATGACACCGCGGACGATATTCGCCTCGAGCGCCGTCGAGCGCTCGTCTGTCGTCACGGCGATGAGATCGAGATCGCTCCCGAACCTCGCGCTGCGGGTTGCGAGCGAGCCGGCCGCGAAGAGCGCGAGTCCCCCGGTACCTCCGCCGTTCTTTTCGAAGAGAGCGCAGAGTGTGCGCTCCGACTCCCCCGCGAAGAGCGGGCCAAGAATCTCCGGGCCGCTCTCCGGAATCGGATTCCGGCAGTGGATGGAGAGCAGCGTTTCTTCGTACCGGCGCGCGAGGCGCGGGAGCGCGTCCTTCGCCTTCGGGTCCGGAAGTTCCCCCGGCGGCGCTCCCTCCGCGAGAAAATCGAGGAGCTCGATGCGGCCGGCGAGCGTATCCGAGAGCTTCGTCGAGAGGGATGCGATCGCGAGAAGGAGACGCAGGAGATCCCCCCCCCCCTCAAGAAGCTCGAGCGTCGATCTGACCGCGCCCGTGGCCTTCACGATCCGCACGAAATTCTTCAGCGTGAGGGAGGGATCAGGCGTAAGCGACACATGCTCCAGAACGCCCGGGAGCGATCTCGCGGCCGCCGCGAGCGTCTCGATGCCCTCGAGGCGCGGAAAATCTCCGAAGACGAGCGCGCTCAGGAAGCGGTGCGCCTCCTCCCCCTCGTCAAAACCGTATTTCGAGAGAATATCCTCGACCGCCCGGTCGCTCGCCGGGAGCGAGAGGAGGAGCGGGATTTCGCCGGGAACGCGGTTCCTGAAACAGCCGTCGAACAGGTGCTGCACCTCGGCGAGCGATCTCCCGAGCTCGGCGGTGAAATTCTCCGGCGTGACGCCGCGGAGCGCGCTTCGGCAGACGCGCTCGGCCGTTTTCGCGAGATCCGGTTCCGCGGAGGGAAGCGTGTGCGTGCGGACGTTGCGGAGCATCTGCATGCGGTGCTCGACGGTGCGGAAGAGGCGGTAGCTCCGTTCGAGCGTCTCCTTCGCCCCGGCGCTCAGGAGGTCGTTTCGCGCGAGGCGCTCGAGCGATTCGAGCGTGTTGCGCGAGCGGATCCCGGGGCGGCTCCGCCCGTGCAGGAGCTGGATTCCCTGCGCGATGAACTCGATGTCGCGGATGCCTCCCGACATGAGCTTGATGTTGCCCGCGCGTTCCTCGTCGGAGAGGTAGGTTATCCATCGCTCGCGCATCGTCACGATCTCGTCGAGAGGATCGATGCTCGGGGCGGGAGCGAAGATCGCTTTCGCGCAGTTGTCGACGAAGGCGTCGCCGACCGGACTGTTCCCCGCCGAGAGGCGCGCCTTGATGAGCGATTGCAATTCCCACGGCTTCGCCCTGCGCTGGAGATAGTTGATGTGATCGGCGAGCGTCACCACGAGCGGGCCGCTGTCGCCGTCGGGGCGGAGCCGCAGGTCGACGCGGTAGAGCGTGCCCTCCTCGGTCGGCGCCGAGAGATATTCCGTGACGCGCCGGGCGAGTGTGTCGTAGAAGGCGCGCTCGCGCTCCCCCTCGGTTGCCTCGCACACGTACATGAGATCGATATCGGACGAATAGTTGAGCTCGGTGCCGCCGAGCTTCCCGAGGGAGATGACGGCGAACCGGTGGTAGGGGACGGCTGCGTCGAAACTCCACGCCGTCTCTCCGGGACCGGCGCTCTCGGCGAGCTCCTCGAACGCCATGCAGGCTGCGGTTTCGATGATCGCATCTGCGAGAAACGAAAGCTCGGCGGTCACGTCCTCGACTCCGGCGAGCCCCATGAGGTCCCGCGCGCCGATGCGGAGCATCTCGCGGCGATAGTAGCGCTTTATGCTGTTGATGCGCCGCCGCGGGTCCCTGAACGGTTCGATCTGCCGCTGGAGCTCGAAGCGGTATGCGCTGAAGGCCTTCGTGTGTTCGAGCGTGCCCGCTTCGACGAGCCATGAGAGATAGCCGGGGTTGCGCGCGAGGATTTCCGTGAGAAAATAGCTGCACGAGAAAATGGTGACGAAGAGCCGCGCGATCGGTCTCGCGAGAAAAAGCGAATGGAGAAAGCGCGCCGGGGCGATCCGGGACTCGACGAAGCGGGCGAGGTTGAGGAGCGCCATGTCGGGATCGGGCGATGAGGCGAGCTCGGCGAGAAGATTCGCGACGTTTCCGGGGGGCGGCGCATCCGCTCCACCTTCCGGGACGAGCCTTCGCCAGAGCGAGACCGCCTTCGCGGGATCCGCGAAACGGAGCTCCGCGAAGAGCGCTTCGAGCTCCTTCGCTTCCGCCCCCCCATCGATTGCGCGCCGTGCGAGTCTGTCGTGTTTCGTTCCCATGAACGCGTCCGCGAACTTTCTCTGGAATGCCGGTTTCGTTTCCTGTACCCTCGTTCGAGCGCGGAGTATACCGGAGAGCGGCGCGGGAATCGAGGAGAAGCGATGAAAAAGATCGAAATGTATATCAAGCCCTTCAAGCTCGACGAGGTCAAGGAAGCCCTCATGGAGGCCGGCGTCGGCGGCATGAGCGTCACCGAGGTGAAAGGTTTCGGGAGGCAGCGGGGGCACACGGAGCTCTACCGCGGGAGCGAGTACAAGGTCGATTTTCTTCCCAAGATCCGCGTCGACGTCGTGGTGAAGGACGAGGACGTGGAGCGCGTCGTCAAGGGTATCATCGCAGCCGCGCGGACCGGGCAGATCGGCGACGGCAAGATCTTCATATCGAACGTCGAGGACGCCATCAGGGTGAGGACCGGCGAAAGCGGCGAGGAGGTCCTCTAGGGCCGATGGAAGAGCTTTACCTCGGCATCGAAACGTCCTGCGACGACACCTCGTGTGCCGTCTATTCGCCCGTTCGCGGCGTCATCATGCACCGCACGGCGGCCCAGCTGGATCACGAGAAATACGGCGGCGTCGTTCCCGAGATCGCCTCGCGCTCCCACATGCGCACGCTGCTCCCGCTCTACGAAACGGTGATGCAGGAATCGGGCGCCGCGCTCGCGTCGCTCTCCGGCATCGGCGTCACGAACGGCCCTGGCCTCACGGGCTCCCTCCTCGTCGGGCTCTCGTTCGCGAAGGCGCTCGCCTACGCATGCGGCGTTCCGCTCGCCGGCGTTCACCACATCGAGGGGCACATTCTCGCGAACGCGCTCGAGGGGCCGCTCGACCTTCCGGCCCTCGTTCTCGTCGTGTCGGGCGGGCACACCCAGCTCATTCACATGGAGAACATCGGCCGCTACGAGATCGTCGGGAGCACGCGGGACGACGCGGCGGGGGAGGCGTTCGACAAGATCGGAAAGCTGCTCGGCCTCTCGTTTCCGGGCGGTCCGGCAATCGAGCGTGCGGCTCGCGAGGGAAACGCCGCGGCCTATGATTTTCCCCGAGGCCTCCGGCATTCAAGCGGATGCGATTTCTCCTTCTCGGGGCTCAAGACCGCGGTGCGTCTCAAGGTGGAGTCGTTCGACGAGATCACGCCGCGGATCGTCGCGGACATCGCCGCCTCGGCCCAGGAGGCGATCGTCCAGAGCCTCGTCGAAAAATCGATCCTCGCCGCGCGGGAGCGGGGCGCGCGGCGGCTCTACCTCGCCGGCGGGGTCGCCTCGAACGGCCGCCTGCGCGAGCTCATGAAGGAGCGTCTCGCCGCCTCCGGCGTCGCGGTCGCCTGGCCCCGCCCCGAGTACTGCACCGACAATGCCGCGATGATCGCCTGCGCGGCTTCTTACCACATCAGGGCCGGCCTGATCGACGGCCTCAAGCTCAACAGCTTCGCGCGCGGAAACCTCGTTAACTGGGCCTCATGACGCCGGTTGCCCCCTGGTCTCGTAATGCAAAACTGATTGCAGATTGGGCTTTCGCCCGTCCGCCCGGCTTTTCCCTTCCGCTTTCGGCAACCCGCTGAAATAGCTGCAAGTATGCGCCGCATCGCCTCTCCCCAAGCCGCGCCGCCGGCGGCATTCATCCTTGGCATATGAATTGCGTAGCAACGAGTTGCCATTATCATGGCGTTCACGCGCAGGGAAGGGATCACAAGAGGAACGGAGTTTTCCTCATGATTAGTTCCGGCAACAAGCAGGGTTACAAGATCCTCGTTGTGGATGACGAGGATCATATCAGGCGCATTCTCAAGTTTCAGCTCGAGAAGCACGGCTATCGGGTCGTTCTCGCCGAGAACGGAGAGGTCGCGCTCGAGCTCGTCCGTCGCGAGAGCCCCGATCTCATTCTCCTCGATCTCATGATGCCGAGGATCGACGGATTCGAGACCTGCCGGCGCATCCGCCAGAATTTTCAGACTTCGCAGATACCGGTCATCATACTCACGGCGAAGAGCGAGCTTCCGGACAAGATCAAGGGCCTTCAGGACGGCGCGAACGACTATCTCATCAAGCCGTACTCGAACGAGGAGCTGCTGCTCCGCGTCCGGAACGTTCTCGAATGGAGCCTCAGGCAGAAAGAGGCGAATCCGCTCACGGGATTGCCGGGGAATCGCGCCATCGAGAAGGAACTCCAGGCGCGCATCGAGAGCAAGGCGCCCTTCGCGTTTCTCTATCTCGACATCGACAATTTCAAGCCGTACAACGACCACTACGGATACCAGAAGGGGGACGACGCGATCCTCTTCCTCGGCGACATCATCACCGAAGCGGTCAACTCGCTCGGCGGCGGGGGCGATTTCGTCGGCCATATCGGTGGGGACGATTTCGTCGTCATCACCTCTCCCGAACGCTCCGAGTTCATCGCGCGCCATATCATCGACGAATTCGACAGGGGCTCGCTCGTTCTGCTCCGCGAGGAGGATATCACGAGAGGATTCATGGAGGTCCGCAACCGTCTCGGCGAGATCAAGCGGATGCCGGTCATGTCCCTCACGGTCGCGCTCGTCCTCGATGAAGAGGGAAAGCTCAAGCATTACGCCCAGGTGAACGATATCGCTTCCGAGCTCAAGCAGTACGGAAAGGGACTGGTCGGAAGCGTCGTCGTGCGGGAACGCCGGAAAACGAACGAGCCGGCGCAGAAGGTGGAATCCGAGGGTTGATCGCCGGGCCCGGAGGTACATTCGTGGGACACGCGACCGAGACCAAACAGGACACGAGACTCGATCGCATCGTTGTGGATGCCCAGGAGGAGCTTGCGGCGCTCCGGCGCGAGCTCGCGCGGTACCGGGGGCTGTTCGATTCCGCCCGGTTTATCGTGGGGCACGAATTCGCGAGGCCCCTCACCTTGCTCAGCGGCTATCTCGAGCTCGTCGAGGAGAGGCTCGGCGCTGCGGCGGGCGAGAAGGAACGGGCCTATTTCTCGAAGATGCGCGACTCGATCGGTCATCTCGAGGAGCTCGTCGAGTCTTTCGTCCAGATGCTCCGTGTGGAGCAGGGCGTTGAAGACCTTCAAGCGCTCGAGAGGATCGATATCGCGGGTCTCGTCGAACGTGTTCGCGAGCGTTTCGACGAGAGCGCCTCGCTCATCGAGACGCACGTCGAACGTTCCATTCCGCCGGTTCTCATCCGGCGCCGGTGCCTCGAGGTCGTTCTCGAGAATCTCGTTTCAAACGCAATCAAACACGGAGAGGGCCCCATTCGCGTCACCGCGTCGCTGGCCAGGGAGCGCCGCGGCGAGTCGAAAGAGGCGCTTCTCGTCATTACGGTCGAAGACCACGGGGCCGGCATTCCCGAAGACAAGCTCGAAGCGGTGTTCACGCCGTTCTTCCGCCTCGAGAGCGGCGGGGGGAAGACCGGTCTCGGCCTCGGGCTCGCGGTCGTGAAGAGCATCGTCACGATCATGAGCGGCGAAATCCGGCTGCGGAGCAAACCGGGCGAGGGAACCGCGGTCACGGTCGTGATTCCCGTATCGAACGATATCAAAACGCAGTCCGACACGGTCGGCTGAAGTGAGGTTCGAATGGCCGCATATGGCAGAACAGATGAACGGATGTCCGCGATCCTGAGCGTTCAGCAGATTCGGGTCGTCGAAATCGTCTCGATCTTTTTCATCGTTTTCATCGCGCGGGAGATCGCGGGATTCGTTTTCAGGACGGAGCTCGTGATCTCCGTATTTCTCGGCGCGACCTTTCTGAATCTTCTCGCCGCCGGCCTTGGGAATGCTTTTGCCCGCAGGGAACGGAACTCGGTCCGCCGGCGCGAAACCTGGGCATGGGTGACGATCCTCATCGATAGCTCGACCGCGATCGCCCTCATCTATCTTACGGGGACGGCGCAGAGTCCGTTCCTCTTTCTCGTCGTGATACCGCTCTTCTTCGCCGGACGGCTGCTGCCGCCCGCCCGCGCGGGTCTCATGGTGACCGGGTTTTCGATCGGCGCGCTCGCGATCCTCGGATACCTCGAGATGCGGGGCGTCGTTCCGTTCTTCGGCTGCTACCCGGACGAAGCGGCGCTCCCGGCGGACGGCCGGTTCCTCGCCGGCACGCTCCTCATCCTGGGCGGCTTCATGAGCTTCATGACCTACCTGTTCAGCAGTTTCTACGAGAACTTCAAAGTCTACATGCACGGGGCCGAAGACCGGCTCCTCAACTCGCGAAAACGGATTCTCGAGCTCACGAGGCTCTACGACATCAGCCTCGGGATCAATTCGGTCATCAGTCTCGATACGCTCCTCAAGATGGTGTGCAAGGAGATTACCTTGCTCCTCAGGAGGCCGTGGGTCTCGATCGTGCTCATCAACCAGAAGCGCGAAGTCGTCGAGCACGTCGAGCTCGGGAGGAAAAGCGTCGTGAGCCTCGAGCCGGGGACGCCGCTCGCCGACGATCCGCTCATCATCGACATCTGCGCCCATGAGACCGGGCTCATCATCGACGATATGCGCGAGCAGGGCGCGGCCTCCCGCTCTCCCCTCGTCGCGGACCGCGCGCTCGGCTCCTTTCTCGCCGTTCCCGTCTATTCGGCCAAAGACAGCCTCGGCGTGCTCATGGCCGGCGATTTCGCCCGCGAGCCGTTCAATCCGGAAGACGTCCGGCTCATGACGATTCTCTCGGGCCAGGTCGCGATGGCGATAGAGAAGAGCCGCCTCTACGAGGTCATGAACGGACGAATCGAACGGCTCGATAAGGAGAACGAGGAGCTCAAGAGCTTGAACAAGCTCAAGATGAGCTATCTCTCGCATCTCTCGCATGAGCTCAAGACCCCGCTCACGTCGATCAAGGCGTACGCCGAATCGCTGGCCGACCATATCGACGACCCCGAGTTCCCGGAAAAGGGCGAATTTCTCGGAATCATCTCGGCGGAGACCGAGCGGCTCATCCGCATGGTCAACAAAGTGCTCGACGTGTCGAAGATCGAATTCGGCAACCGGACCCTCAAGCGCACGACCTTCAATCTCGACACGCTCCTCGCCGAGGTCGAATCCTCGATGCAGCCGTACCTGCGCGACAAGAAGCTCCGTCTCGTCGTGAACGTTCCGCGCGCGCTCCCGCGCGTCGACGGAGACGAGGATCTCGTGAAACAGGTTTTCATTAATCTCATCTCGAACGCGATCAAGTTCTCGCCGAACGGGTCCCGCATCTTCATCGAGGCGGTCGAGGACGCGGTCGCGATCAAGATCACGGTGTCGGACGAAGGGGTCGGTATTCCCCAGGAAGACCTCCAGAACATCTTCAAGCAGTTCTACCAGGTCCACCGCGGCTCGGGGGAAGGGGTGGGCCTCGGGCTCGCGATCGTGAAGAACATCGTCGAGCAGCACGGCGGAGCGATCGCCGCGACGAGCCGTCTCGGCGAGGGGAGCACGTTCACGTTCACGCTGCCGAAGGAGCACCACTTCAACGATCTCCTCGGCTACCTTTTCGATTCGATCGACGCGCGCGAGGAGATACAGGAAATGTTCCAGCTCGTCGTGAAGGTCATCGCCGAAATGCTCTCGGCGAAGATCGTCTCGCTCATGCTCCTCGACCAGGAGAAAAAGGAGCTCTTCATCAAGGTGGCCTATGGGCTCGACGAAGCCGTCGTGGCCCGCACCCGCGCGCGTCTCGGCAGCGGCATCGCCGGGAAGGTGGCGGAGACGGGAGAGCCGCTTCTCATCGAGAACGTCGAAACAAGCGGACTCAAGGGCGCTCCGAGCAATCCGCAGTACGAAACGAAATCGCTCGTGAGCGTTCCGCTCAAGATCGGCTCCACCGTGATCGGCGTGATCAACGCGAACAACAAGACGTCGGGCAAGCCGTTCAATCATGACGATCTCGCCCTGATCATGTCCCTGAGCGTTCGATTCTCCAAGGTGATCGAGCGGATCAGGATATCCGAGGATTCGCGCGCGTTCATCCAGGAGACGATCCAGTCACTTCGTTCGCTCCTCGCCGCGCAGGAACGGGACGGGCATGACGCCAACCGGAAGATCATCCAATGGTCGGTGCGGGTCGCCCGGAATCTCCGTTTGAGCGAGAAAGAGGTTCAGGTGATTCAGTACGTTTCGAGCGTGCACGACGTCGGGATGACGTGCGTGAGCGACGCGATTCTCAAGAAAACGCTCGATCTCACCGCGCAGGAGATGGAGGAGATCAAGAAACACCCGCAGCGCGGCGCCGCGATCATGCGCCCGCTCGAGTTCGTCGAGCTCGTGAGCCAGAGCATTCTTTTCCACCACGAACGGCTCGACGGCAAGGGATACCCGATGGGACTCAGGGGGGATCAGATCCCTATCGGCTCGCGCATTCTCGCCGTGGTCGACGCGTACCTGTCGATGGTGAGCGAGCGGCCGTTCCGGGTCCGCATGACGAACGCGGAAGCGGTCGACGAGCTCGTGCGCCACTCGGGAACGCAGTTCGATTCGCGGGTAGTCGCCGCGTTCGTCGAAGTGCTCATGGACGAGAGCCAGATCGAGGTGGACGCCTTCACGCGGATATCGGACGGGCTCCGGAACGCGAAGAAGCACCACCTGGTGCCCTAGAGAGAGGAAAACCGCGGTGATCCGCGAGATCGGCAAACGGCTGTTCGGCGCAAACGGCGCGTCTCCGGACGTAGAACCCGTGGGGGCCCGCTCCGCCCGGGAGGGCGAGCTCGAGCGCATCGTCGCGCGCATATCCGCCATCGGCTCGATGATTCTCGCCGATGCGCCGAGCCGGGATATCTTCGACGCGATGGTCCGCGGCATCGTCGAGGACTCGGGCGCGAACTTCGTCGTGTTGCGGATCGCCAGGCCGGGCGGCGACGTCTTCGAAATGAAGGCGTGCGCGGGTCTGGGCGACGTCCCCGCGGAGCCCCGGCGCTCCCTTTCGGTGAGCAGGACGACCTTTCTCAATCTCTGCGGCGGCGGCGAGCCGCTGGCCGACGGATTCCTCGTCGGGGTCAAAAAGGCGTGCGCGGAGCCCGACGGCCCGGTGCCGTGCTGCGCGGAATCGCCGGACAGGAAGATACTGCTCGCCGGCATCGAAGAAAACGGGGCCGTCACGGGTTTCTTCACCATCGGATTCTTCGACGGCGCTCCCGACGAGCGTCTCGTGTCCCAGGTAAAGCTGTGTCGGGACCGCGTGCTTCTCGTTCTGCAGCGCGAACGCGCGAAGGAGCAGCTCCGCGATAAGGAGCGCTCTCTCGCGATCTGCAGGGAGGAGCTCGAGAGCGTCAACCAGCTCAAATCCAATTTCCTCTCGGTCGTCTCGCACGAGCTTCGCACGCCGCTTACGTCGGTCAAGGCGTATACCGAAACGCTCCTCGACAACGTGGATACGATCAAGCGCGAGACGCTCCACGATTTTCTCCGCGTCATGGACGAGGAGAGCGAGCGGATCATCAAGCTCGTCGACAACATTTTGAATTTCTCCCGCATGGAGACGGGGCACCTCAAGGTGGAGCGGACCGCCTGTAACCTCAACCGGATGATCGAGGAGGTCCACGTCGGACTTCAGGCGAAGTTCGGCGCCGCAAGGATCGACACGGAGCTTCGGCTTCCGCGCCACCCGTGCCGCATCGACGCGGACCGGGAGCTCATCGCGCAGCTTCTCCAGAATCTCATGGCGAACGCGATCAAGTTCACTCCGCCGGGCGGCAAGGTGACGGTCACCCTCGAGCAGGAGGCGTCCGCGGCGCGCATCGTCGTGCAGGATACCGGCAAAGGAATTCCCGAGGATCAGATCGAGAAGATATTCGAGCGCTTTTACCAGATCGACACGAGCGATACCCGTGAGCACGGCGGCTCCGGGCTCGGGCTCGCGATCTGCAAGAACATCGTCGACTGGCACGAGGGAAAGCTCTGGGTCGAGAACGTGAAGGATTCGGGCGCGAAATTCGTCGTCATGCTGCCGATGAAGGACATCATCGTCCGGCAAGCGGCATCGGCGGGATTCATCGGATCGCGCCGGTTCGAGCGCGAGCGGTATCTTACGCTTCTCGTCGAAATGCTCTCCGAGTTCCTGCAGGCGCGCAAGGCGTCGATCATGCTCCTCGAAAAGGACCAGCAGATACTCAGGATCGTCGCGGCGAAGGGGCTCGACAGCGAGTTCGTTCAGAACACGCGGCTCGAGGTCGGGGATCGCATCGCGGGAAAGGTCGCCCAGACGGGCGAACCGCTCCACGTCTTCGACATCGAAAACGACGGCGAGTACGGACGCGCAAACAACACGCTCTTCTACGGAACGCGCTCGTTCATATCGGCGCCGCTCAGGGACGGGGACGAGATCGTCGGCGTCATCAACGTAAGCGACCACGTCGAGGGGCGCGAATTCACGCGCGCCGACCGGGAGCTCCTCGAGGCGCTCAGCTCAATCATCATCGGCATGCTCAAGAAGCTGGACGCGTACGAGTTGGTCTCGATGAATTTCGAGAAGCTCAAAGAGGCGATGCGCGCGAGCCTCGAGATGCGGGAGGCGTGGGGAAGCGGGAATCTCGTCAACCTCACGCTCATCGCGCTCACGATCGGGAAGAAGCTCGCGCTGGATGAACGCTCGCTCACGGCGCTCCGCCTCGGCATGAACCTCTACGATCTCGGGCTCATGCGCATTCCCCGGAACATCCGCATCAAGAAGGAAGAGCTCACACCGAAGGAGCGCGAGGTGCTTCGCGGGCATCCGAATATCGGTTTCGCGCTCACCTCTCCCATGCATCTCGAAGACCGGGTGATGAAGATGATCCGGAGCCATCACGAACATTACGACGGGAGCGGATACCCCGACGGCCTTTCCGGGAGCGAGATACCGGTCGAGGCCCGGATCGTGAGCGTCGTCGATGCGTTCCGCGCGCTGATGAGCGAGGGGCCCTACCGGAGAACCTTCTCGCTCGACGAGGCGCGCGCGGAGATAGAGAAGGGCGCGCTCACGAGCTTCGATCCGGACATCGTCAAGGCGTTCGTCGAGAGCCTCGACGACCTCGGGGCGCGGGACGACAAGCACGAGCTCGTGCTCGAGGCCGTCGAAAAGGAACTGCAAGAGGGACGAAGCGAACGGAATAAGAGGCCGGAGATGCTTCAGCGGGAACCCGTGAAGGAGGAAATTCGATGAAGAAGGGAAAAGTTCTGGTTGTCGACGACGAGGTGAACATCACGCAGATCCTCGAGTTCTCGATCGGCGCCGAAGGCTTCGAGGTGATCACGGCGCAGAACGGCGAGGAGGCGATCGAAAAGGCCCGTCGGGAACAGCCCGATCTCATCATACTCGACGTCATGATGCCGAAGATCGATGGCTACGAGGCGTGCCGCATCCTCAAGGCGAATCCGCTCACGAAGAATATCCCCGTCGTGCTCCTCACGGCGAAGGGGCGGGACATCGACAAGAGGCTCGGAATGGAAGTGGGCGCGACCGATTACATCGTAAAGCCGTTCAGTCCCAACAGGCTCGTCGAGAGGATCAATCAGCTTCTCTCCTGCCACAAGAAATAGCGGTTTTAGTTGCGGGGAGGGAATAGCTTCCGTATTGTGGGCGGTATGGAAACCTCGCTGAAGCCGTCCTCTCTCTTCGACGTCGCCGTCCCGTTTCCCGTCGACAAGCTGTTCACGTACGCGGTGCCGGAAGCGCTTCGGGGCCGGGTGAAACCGGGCTCGCGCGTGCTCGTTCCGTTCGGACCCCGGCGCGTCACCGGCTACGCAATCGCGGAGCGGCGCCGGGTGCCGGGCATGGTCAAGCTCAGGGAGATCGCGGCGCTCGTCGACGAGGAGCCTCTCCTCACCGAAGAGCTCCTCGATCTCGCCCGCTGGATGTCCGCGTACTACATCCATCCGCTCGGCGAGGTCCTCAGGGCGGTCCTTCCATCGACGATCAAGGGGAAAGGGCGGCCGGCGGGCGAGGACGAGACGAAAGGGAAGTTCCCGGCGGAGATCGAATATCCCGCGCTCACCCCCGATCAGGCAGCGGCGTTCGAATCGATTCGCGCGGCGCTCGACTCCGGCGCATCCGCGCGGTTCCTGCTCCACGGCGTCACGGGGAGCGGGAAGACCGAAGTGTATCTCCGCTGCATCGAGGAGACGTTGCGCAGGGGAAAGAGCGCTCTCGTCCTCGTTCCCGAAATCGCCCTCATCCCGCAGACGACGTCCCGTTTCAGACGGAGATTCGGAGAAGCGGTCGCCGTGCTCCACAGCCGGCTCTCGGGCGCGCAGCGCGCGGCACTCTGGCACGGCGCCCGGAACGGCGAGATCCGCATCGTGATCGGCGCGCGATCGGCGGTCTTCGTGCCGCTCACGCGTCTCGGGATCATCGTCGTGGATGAGGAGCAGGATTCCTCGTTCAAACAGGAGGACAAGCCTCGTTATAACGCGGTGCAGGCGGCCGAATTCAGGGCCCGGCGCGAGGGAGCGGTACTTCTTCTCGGCTCGGCGACTCCGTCGCTCGAAGCCTATGATGCCGCCCGGCGGGGGGAAACCGGCTATCTCGTTCTGCGCTCGAGGCCGCTCGGGCTCGAGATGCCGCGCGTCGAGATCGTCGATATGCGGGGGCGCTACGAGATATTTTCCGAGGAGCTTCTCCGGTCGCTCGAGGAATGCGTCGCGCGGCGCGAGCAGGCGGTCGTTCTTCTCAACAGGCGCGGGCACGCGAACTTCGTCCAATGCCGCGGCTGCGGCTGGATCGAGCAGTGCCCCAACTGCTCCATCTCGCTCACGTTCCACAGCCGCGGCCAGAAGCTCCTCTGTCATTACTGCGGACACCGGGGCAGCGTTCCCGACGCCTGCCCTCGCTGCGGAAAGTACAAGATCGTGCATCGAGGGACCGGCACGGAGCGCGTGGAGATGGAGCTCATGAATCTGCTCCCCGGAGTGAGGGTGGCCCGGATGGATCTCGATACGACCGCGGGGCGCGCGGGCCACCTCGCCGTGCTGGAGCGATTCTCGAGCGGCGAGAAGGACGTGTTGCTCGGGACGCAGATGGTTGCGAAGGGCCATCATTATCCGAACGTCACCCTCATCGGCGTGCTCTCGGCGGACCGGGGGCTCAGTTTTCCCGATTTCCGCGCGGCGGAAAAGACGTTCCGGC
>JBAZPL010000054.1:0-14310 GCA_041648155.1 Candidatus Krumholzibacteriia bacterium | reverse complement strand
GCGTTTCACGAGCTGCGTCTTGAGGTTCGAGAGTCGCCATCCTCTGGTCCCGCTCCGCGCCCACGCGTCATACGACCAGTTGTCGTAGACGGACATGTCGGAAAACGCTTCATTCTCATAGATCGCCGGCAGCGACGGCTCGTCGAACCGCGGAGAGGCGTAGTGCACACCGCAGGCCGGGCACCGCCAGATGCCGATGCCGTCCTTTTTTCGGAAAATGAGTTTCGGGGCCGGGGGCGCAGGACACACGGGACAGCGAGTCTCTTCCAGGTACCCGCTGTAATTGCCGAAGGTGGCAAATTGCTTTCCGTCTTTGTGCGCGGTCATCCGAATTCCTTCATTGAGGGATCGGTACCAGGCCGGGGATCGTCGTCAGGAACCTTTCGAGACACGCTCGATGTACTTGCCCGTTCTCGTGTCGATTCTGACCGTGTCGCCGGCGTTCACGAAGAGCGGCACCTGCACCCGGGCGCCCGTTTCGAGTACGGCGCCTTTCATGAGGTTCGTGGTGCTGTCCCCACGCACACCGGCTTCCGCTTCGGAGACGACGAAGTCGATGGAGTTCGGGAACTCCAAGGTGATCGGCTTTTCTCCCATAAAGGAGATCGTGCAGGAGTTCCCTTCCTTGAGAAACTGCTTCTGATCCCCGAGGAAATCGCCCGGAATGAAGGTCTGCTCGTAGGTCTTCGTATCCATGAAGTGGAAGCTGCCGTCCGCTTCGAAGAGAAACTGCATCTCACGGCTCTCGAGACGGATTATTTCGATCTGGTCGGTCATGCGGAACGTGCGCTCCATGACCTTTCCCGTCTTCGCGTTCTTGAGCTTCGTGCGCACCATCGCGCGCCAGTTGCCCGGCGAGACATGCTGGTATTCGGTGATGATCCATATCTCGTTGTCGAGCTGGATCGCCATGCCCTTGCGAAATTCCGATATCGAAGCCATGTTCCTCTCCTGACGACGCCGAATCAGCGACGCTGCGTCATTATTCGATTCGTGATCCGCTCTTGATGAGTTCGAGATACTCCATGCGGGTCTTCGGGTCGGTCCGGAACGCCCCGAGCATGGCGCTCGTGATGATCCGGGCGTCGCGCTTGCGCACTCCGCGCATCGCCATGCAGAGATGCGTCGCCTCGATCGTCACCGCCACGCCGTAGGGCTTGAGATGCTCCATGAGCGTCTTCGCGATCTGGTTCGTGAGACGCTCCTGCACCTGGAGGCGCCGCGCGAAAACGTGCACGAGGCGCGGGATTTTCGAGATGCCGATGATGCGGCCTTTCGGAATGTAGGCGACGTGGCATTCGCCGTAAAACGGGAGCAGATGGTGCTCGCAGAGGCTGTAGAGGCTGATGTCCTTCGCGATGACCATCTCGTCGTACTCCTCCTCGAAGATCGACCCGTCGAGGAGCTTGTCGATGTCCTCCTTGTAGCCGCTCGTGAGAAAGCCGAGCGATTCCGCGACGCGCTCGGGCGTCCTGCGAAGCCCCTCGCGATCGGGATCCTCGCCGAGCTCGGCGAGCATTTTCCGAATCAGCTCTTCCATCTCAACACACCTTCTTCGGCGGCTTGAGCGTCATGACGATTCCCGCCGCGACGATACAGAGCACGGCCGCGATCATGAAGGGAGGCATCCAGGCCGTGACACCCTTCCCCTGCCCCATGTCCTTGAATATGCCGGCGACGATCGGCCCGACGATGCCGCCGACCCCGTATGCGGTGAACATGAACCCGTAGTTCTGTCCGATGTTCTTCGTGCCGAAACAGCCCGCCGTGCTGAGCGGGAAAAGGGCGAGCGTGCCGCCGAAGTTCGCGCCGACGATCGCGAAGAAAACGCACAGGGCGACGTAGCTGCTTCCGAGGTAGTAGAGCGCCGCCATGGCGACTCCCTGAATGATCGCCATGATCGTGATCGACCGCTTCCAGCCGATGCCGTCGGCGATGATGCCCCAGCCGATGCGCCCGAACCCGTTCGCGAGCGCGAAGAAGATCGCGTACGCGGTCGCTGCCGCGGCGGCCGCGACCTTGGGATCGGCGTACTTCTCGAGGCCCGAGCTCACGAGCTTGTCCCCACCGAAGAGCTTCGCGATCCCGATCACCATGAGCCCCGCAAGCGCGCAGAAGGCGTAGGAGAGCCAGATCAGGAGGCACTGGGGCGTCTTGAGCATCTCGCTCGTGCACATCTCGGCGGGAGGCTCGGCCGGCTTCTTGCCCTTCTTGGTCTGCGCGGGATCCCATCCCGCGGGGCGCCAGCTTTCAGGCGGATAGACCATGAATATCGAGCCGAGCGAAACGAGGACGGCGAACGCGACGCCGTAATACAGGAACGTGCGCAGGATGCCGATCGTATCGAGGAGATGTCCCCACGCGCCGGCAAGCTGCACCCACAGGAGCGCGCCGAATCCGAACCCCGCGACCGCGATCCCCGTGATGAGACCCTTCTTGTCGGGGAACCACCGCATGCCCACGGCGATCGGGCACACATAGGCGAGGCCGATGCCGGCGCCGCCGAACACGCCTATGAAAATGAGCAGGGTTGCGAAGGAATTACCCATGAGCCCCGCAAGGATATAGCCGAGACCGAGGATAATGCCTCCCATCAAGGCTACCTTCCGCGGTCCGATCTTCGCCTGGAGCTTCCCCGCGAATGGCATGAGCACGGCGAACATGCCGAGACCGACCGAGAAGATGATCTGCGTCTGGGTCGCCGTGAAGTTGAACGGATCCTTCTTGAGAACGGTCGTAAAGACGCTCCACGCGTAGATCGCCCCGAGACAGAGCTGAATGAGAATCGCGCCCACGACGACGAACCAGCGATTCATAACCTTTGTATCATTCGCCATTTCGTACCTCCGATTGGTGAATTTCCCCCTGCAATACCACCGCCGAGCGCCTTTGTCAAATGCAATTTAATACAGAGGTTCCGCGCACCGGGAGACGCCGGCGAGGGGGGCCTTTTCCCTTGAATGCCGGGGATGTATCGAATATATTCAGAGCCGATACTCTCGGGTAAAGCTCTGGAGAAATACGCGCCGCGCGCTTCAAGAGGAGGTTTGCCATTTTTTCGTCAATAGCCAAGCTGCGAACCGCAATAAAGAAACACGGAATCAAGCAGATCGATTTCAAATTCACCGATCTCTTCGGGCGCTGGCACCACATCACGGTGCCCCCCTCCCGGGTGAATGAGAAGCTCTTCACGAACGGAGTCGGGTTCGACGGCTCCAACTTCGCGGGCATGTCCGCCGTCGAAAGCGGCGATCTCGCGCTCGTGCCCGAGCTCGACACGGGATACTTCGATCCGTTCCGCACCGAGCCCGCGATTTCGTTCATCTGCCGCATCGTCGAGGCCGATTCGAAGAAGCCCTTCTCGCGCGACCCGCGATCGATCGCGCTCAAGGCAGAGAGTTACCTCAGAAAAACGGGAATCGCCGACCGCTCGATGTGGGGGCCGGAGTTCGAGTACTACATATTCGACGAAGTGCGCGTCAAGAACTCGAACAAGACCTGCTCCGTCGAGATCGTCCCCGGCGAGGGGCTGCGCAAGGACAAGTTCGGGCTCTGGACATTCTCCGGCTACCACGGGATCCCGCCCGAGGACGCGACGGTCGATATCCGCGACGAGACGGTCACGCTCCTCGAGGAGGCCGGGATCAAGACCCTCTACCATCACCACGAGGTCGGCGGCCACGGCCAGGTCGAGATCGAGGTCGATTTCGGGCCGCTCGCGCGCATGGGCGACATCTCGATGATGGTGAAGCATTTCGCGCGCATGACGGCGCACAAGCACGGAAAGACGGCGACCTTCATGCCGAAGCCGCTCCACAACGAGCCGGGCACCGGGATGCATTTTCATCAGTTCCTTCTCAAGAAGGGCACGAACATATTCTATCGCAAGGGGGGCTACGCCGATCTGAGCCCGCTCGCGCACCATTACATCGCGGGGCTTCTCAGGCACGCACCGTCGCTCCTCGCCTTCACGAATCCGAGCACGAACTCCTACAAGCGCCTCGTGCCGGGCTTCGAGGCGCCGGTGAACTGTTTCTTCTCGCTCGCGAACCGCTCGGCGGCGATCCGCATCCCGAAGTACGCGACCGAGCCCGGGCTCAAGCGGATGGAGTTCAGACCGCCCGACGCCACGTGCAACACGTACATCGCGATGGCGGCGCAGCTCATGGCGGGGATCGACGGCATCAGGAAGAAGCTCGATCCGACGAAGGAAGGCTTCGGCCCCTACGACGTCAACGTGTTCGAGATGGCTCCCCGGGAGAGAGGGAAAATCAAGCCGCTTCCGACCTCGTTCGCGGAAGCGCTCCGCGAGCTCGACAAGGACCACGCGTACCTTCTCGAGGGAGGCGTATTCACCGAATCGATGATCAAGGATTGGATACGGCTCAAGCGGGAGAAAGAGATCATGCCGGTGCGGAATCGCCCGCATCCCCTCGAGATCCAGATGTACCTCGACTGTTAGCGCGGCGCGCAAGGACGGTAACCCCCGGTGGTTGAGATCAAGAGAATCGAAGACGCGACTCCCGAGGACTATGCCGCGCTCGGCATGAAGTCGGGTCTCGAGATCCACCAGCAGCTCGCCACGACGAAGAAGCTCTTCTGCCGCTGCCCCGTCGTGCGCCCCTACTCCGAGGAGTTCAACGCGGAGATCCTGCGCCACATGCGCCCGACGCTGTCCGAGCTCGGCGAGTACGACGGCACGGCGCTCATGGAATTCAAGACGAAAAAAGAGATCATCTACCAGATCCGGCAGGACACGGTCTGCACGTACGAGATGGACGACACCCCGCCCTTCGAGCTCAACGAGCAGGCGCTCGACATCGCGCTCGAGGTGACGATGCTCCTCAACTGCAATCTCGTGAGCGAGGTGCACATCGCGCGCAAGCAGTACCTCGACGGCTCGATCCCGACCGGGTTCCAGCGCACCACGATCCTCGGCGTCGACGGGTGGATCCCCTACAAGGGAAAGCGCGTCGGCATCATCCAGCTCGGCCTCGAGGAGGACGCGTGCCGCGAGGTGTCGGACGTCGGCCACTTGAGGAAATATCTCACCGACCGGCTCGGCATTCCGCTCATCGAGACGGTCACCTACCCCGAGATGAAGACGCCGCGGGAGGTCGCCGAGGTCGCGCAAATCCTCCGCCGCCTCGCGCGCTCGACCGGAAAGGTGCACACGGGGTTGGGGGCCGCGCGCCAGGACGTGAACGTATCGATCGAGGGAGGGCGCCGCGTCGAGATCAAGGGCGTATGCAGGATTCCCCTCATCCCGCTCCTCGTGCATAACGAGGCGTACCGCCAAGCCGCGCTCCTCGACATCAAGCGCGAGCTCGCACGCCGCGGGATCACATCCGATTCCTTCAAGGCCGACACCTTCAACGTGGGAGAGCTCGTCGCGGGTACGCAGTACTACCCCCTTGCGAAGGCGCTCAAGAAAAATCTCGAGGTGCGCGCGGTGGCGCTCCGCGGTTTCCGCGGCATCCTCCCGACGCGCACGCAGCCCGAGACGACGTTTGCGAAGGAAATATCCGACCGCGTGCGCGTCATCGCGTGTCTCGACCGGCTCCCGAACATCGCCCATTCCGACATGGAAGGGGAAACGCTCTCGAGCTCCGAGTGGACGAAGATCAAGAAGCTCGCGCGCATGGGGGACCGGGACGCAATCGTCATCGTGTGGGGGGACGCGCGGGACGTCGAGACCGGCGTGAAGGAGATCATTATCCGCGCGCGCGAGGCGCTCGACGGCGTTCCGAACGAGACGCGCCAGGCACTTGCCGACGGAACGCACGGATTCGAGAGAATACTGCCCGGCGCCGACCGCATGTACCCCGACACCGATCTTCCGCCGCTCGCGATCACCGAGCATCGCATTCAGGGAATACGAGCGATCATGGCCGAGCGTCCGTGGGATCGCGAGGAGCGTTACCGCGGGATGGGAATCTCCCCCGACGTGGCGGCGCAGCTCAGCGTCTCGGATGACCGGCATCTCTTCGACCGGACCGTGAAAGAGATCGGCTATCCGCCGGGTTTCCTCGCGGCGTTTTTCGTCAACCAGGTCAGGATGCTGAGACGCGCGGGAACGCTCGCCGCGGCGTGCGACAACGCAATCGCCGCGACCTTGAAAGCGGCGGCCGCGCGAGAGGTGCCCGCCGAGAATCTCGTCTCGCTCGTCGAGAAGACGTGCGGGACCGACGCGCTCGACCCCGACGCCGCGATAGATGCTCTCGGGCTCGAAAGCCCGAAGAAGGTCGAGAAGGACATCGCCTCGTTCCTGAAAACCGCCGAGATCCCGCACATCGCGAAGGACAAGCTCAAACGTCACGTCATGGGGCTCGTCATGAACAGGTTCAGGGGCGCCATTCCGGGGAAAAGGATCTCCGATATCGTCGATGCGTTCATCGCGTGAGGTGTCATGAGCTCGAACATTCCGCAGGATTCTCACAAGGGCTACCGGGGTGAGGCGCTCGACTGCCTCAAGCGCTTCCAGGTGAGCGTCTGGAGCGACATCGAGGTCGAATCGACGCGCGGGAATTTCACGGGCATCATTCTCCCCCGCTCCGAGACCGCCGACGACAAGCACATCGTGCTCAAGCTCCGGAACGGTTACAACGTCGGGATCGCCGTCGGAACGATCACGGCCGTGAAAGAGCTCGGCCACAAAGAAGCGCATTACAAGATCCCCGAGAAGCAGTTCCCCTACGATCCGGCGAAGCCGCTCGTGAAGATGCTCGGCACCGGGGGCACGATCGCATCGCGCCTCGATTACCGCACGGGAGCCGTCATCCCGGCCTTCTCGCCGGGAGAGCTCTACGGCTCGGTGCCCGAGCTCGCCGACATCTGCAACATCGAGACGGAAAAGCTCTACGGCGTCTTCAGCGAGAACATGGGCCCCGAGCAGTGGATCGGCACGGCGAACGCGATCGGGCGCGAGATCGCGCGCGGGGTGGCCGGCATCATCATCGGCCACGGCACCGACACGATGCACCACACGGCGGCAATCCTCTCGTTCATGGTGCAGAACTCCCCCGTTCCGATCATCATGGTCGGCTCGCAGCGATCGAGCGACCGCCCCTCGAGCGACGCCGCGATCAATCTCATCAACGCGACGAGCTCGGCGGCGCACGGCGACATCGCCGAGGTCATGGTCTGCATGTTCGGCCCGACGAGCGACGACTACGGACTCTTGCACCGCGGCACGCGCGTCCGCAAGATGCATTCGTCCTACCGCTCGACCTTCCGCACGATCGGCGACATCCCGCTCGCCATGGTGGACCGCAATCGCTTCATTCACCTGCGGCAGGATTACAAGCGGCGGCGGACCGACCGCGACGTCACGATCAACACCGCATTCGACGACCGCGTCTCGATCGTGTACTATTATCCGAACATGAAGCCCGACATCATCGATTCGCTCATCGACAACGGCTACAAGGGAATCATCATCGCCGGCACGGGCCTCGGCCACGTCAACAAGCCCCTCTACCCGAGCCTCAAGAAGGCCTTCGAAAAGGGAATTCACGTTTACATGACGGTGCAGACGCTCTGGGGCTACGTGCAGATGTACGTGTACGACACGGGGCGCGACATGATGGATCTCGGCGTGATCCCCGGAGCGAATTTGCTACCGGAAGTCGGGTATATGAAGCTCTGCTGGGCGCTCGGCCAGACGCACGACCGCGAAGAGGTGCGAAAGATCATGCTCACCCCCGTCGCCGGCGAGATCACGGAGCGCGAGCCGCACAACGGTTACCTCATCTATCAGGGGGGCATCCCCGAAGTCGAGGAGTTCATCAGCAAGTACAAGAAGTAAACGGATCGGGAAACCCTAACAGCGGAGGTGTGATACCGCATGAAATCGACCATCATCATCGCGGCCGTTCTTTCGACGCTGCTTCTCGGAGCGGCGTCGCCGGGGATCGCCTGCACGAACTTTCTCATCACGAAGGGCGCATCGGCGGACGGCTCGACCATGATCACCTATTCGGCCGATTCTCATACGCTCTACGGCGAGCTCTATCATTGGCCGGCGCGGGACTTCGCGCCCGGAACGATGCACGACGTTTACGAATGGGACACGGGAAAATACCTCGGCAAGATTCCGCATGTCCCCCACACCTATTCGGTCGTCGGACTCATGAACGAGCACCAGGTCTCGATCGGCGAAACGACGTGGGGCGGGCGCGAGGAGCTGCATGACAGCGCCGCCGTCGTCGACTACGGAAGCCTCATGTTCCTCGCGCTTCAGCGCGCGAAGACGGCGCGCGAGGCGATCAAGGTTATGACCGATCTCGTCGCGGCGCACGGCTACTACAGCTCCGGCGAGTCGTTCTCGATCGCCGATCCGAACGAGGCATGGATCATGGACATGATAAGTAAGGGGAAGGGGAACAAGGGCGCCGTCTGGGTGGCGCGGAGGATCCCCGACGGGTATATCGCGGGCCACGCGAACAACCCCCGTATCAAGCGTTTCCCCCTGAACGACAAGGCCAACTGCCTCTATGCGCCCGATGTGATCTCCTTCGCCCGCGATAAGGGGTATTTCAAAGGCGCCGACGAGGAGTTCGAATTCGCCGACGCATACGCGCCGCTCGATTTCGGGGCGCTCCGCGCCTGCGAGGCGCGCGTCTACGCGATGTTCAACCGCGCGGCCCCCTCGCTCAAGCTCTCGATGGATTACGTGAAGGCGGTCCCCGGCGCCGAGCCGATGCCGCTCTGGATCAAGCCGGACAAGAAGCTATCGGTGCACGACGTCATGGAGCTCATGCGCGACCACTTCGAGGGAACGGACTTCGACATGACGCAGGACGTCGGCGCGGGCCCCTACGCCTGCCCCTACCGGTGGCGCCCCATGACGTGGAAGGTCGATACGGTCGCGTATGTGCACGAGCGCGCGACCTCGACCCAGCAGACGGGATTCTCCTTCGTCTCCCAGATGCGCTCGTGGCTCCCCGGCCCGATCGGCGGCGTCTTCTGGTTCGGCGTCGACGACACATACTGCACGGTCTACAATCCGATCTACTGCGGGATCACGCGGGTGCCCGAGGCGTACGCGGTCGGCACCGCCGATTTCCATCACTTCTCGTGGAAGTCGGGCTTCTGGGTGTTCAACTGGGTCGCCAATTACACCTACACCCGCTACATCGACATAATCAAGGACGTCCAGGTCGTGCAGCGCGATCTCGAGGGACAGTTCCTCGCGGCGCAGCCGACGATCGAAGCGGCCGCTGTGACGCTCTACCGGCAGTCTCCGGGTCTCGCGCTCGATTACCTCACCGAATATTCGTGCACGACGGCGCAGAACACCGTCGCGAGGTGGCGCACGCTCGGGGAGGATCTCCTCGTGAAATACATGGACGGAAACGTCAAGAGCGAACTCGGAGAGGTGCTGCATCCTGCCTACCCCGATTCGTGGTACCGGCGGATCGCCGCCGAGCGGGGCGAGATCCTCAAGGAGCGTCCGATCGATCGGACGAAATGACAAACACTATTGGAGCAACCGGATAAGATGTTCAGGGCGAATCAGGTCGACTTCTCGGGGGCGTTCCAGGAAGGGCAGAACATCGGCACGGGCCGCGTTCCAATCAAGGCTTTCGAGTTTGTCCGCGAGCACTCCCCTCCAGTTACTCGCAAGAAGCTCCGGGCCCGTCCAACCGGTTTGAGACAGGGCCGAGTTGAGGAGAGTCAGATTCGGTTCTGGCCAGGTCGTGTCGGACAGATACCATACGAGGTCGTAGAGGTCTCGACCTTTGCACCACGACCTGCAGAGCAGCGCGTGCACCTTCCCCGACAAAAGCGAGGCCTTATCGTAATGACGGAGATTCAGGGTTACGTGCCTGCGGACCAGCGTTGTATCCAACCTTGCGCCGATGGGCGGATTTGTGTCAACCTCCACCTTGACGGAGAAGATTTGTCGCCGTTGCGGGGACAATCCCAATTCGTACAACAAGCCCGTGAAACCGATGAATACGGATGCTACTGTTTTTTCAGGTTTCCCCTTGAGGGAAATTTCATAACCTTCTGCCTGGAAAATGTTTTCTACTCGTCTCACGGCTCGCTCAAAATGGGCATCCTCATCGCCGCGGATCAGCGCAAAATCCAGACCTCCCGAGAAACGTGGCAGCGAAAACAAGAAACGAAGCGCCGTACCGCCCTGAAAAGCCCAACGGGTAAAGACACCATCCTCCTGGAAGCACTGGAGTATGCGTGCTTGGATGTACTCACGGGCGATGCAGATCTTCTGATTCACATCCCCGTCGACGTTTTCCACCAGATGTCGCAGGTGATCCTTCATGTGGAATTCATCTCCTCGTCAACAAGTAGCTGGCGGATTAACCGCGCGGCGGATCTGAGCTTTGGCTTACCCATACGGTCTGCCAGCTTTTCCAGCGTTTCACCGTCAATCGTTTCGGTATGTTGAAGGCGGAGTTCACGCAGGTACGAATCTGTGTTTGCGCCGGGCGTGAGATAGACGAGGTCGAGCAGAGCCTTTTCGGCAACGGCCACAAACGCAAGCTGGTTGGGCGCCACTTCCTGCTGACTATAACCAAAGAGATAATCCAATTTGATACGATGATAGCTGAAGGATCCCAACGCCGTCTCGAGTTGTTCGGACCGGCCGGTGGACACGCTGGTACAAACCGGTACGTGTTCCGGAATCACGCCATGGAACGCAAGTGCGGATTGCAGGCTAACGTATGAGTTTCTGCAAAGGCTGTTTGCTACCAGGAACGGATGGGGCTCGATCTTTCGGTAAGGCCTTGCGATAGCGTAAACACCGCGACGCAACTGGATCAAGTGGCCGGACTTTACCCACCGGCTGAGTTGGACGGATAACTCCTTCCTGCTGACATCACCGGTTTGAAGGAGTGCGGCAGGGAATACAGGTTCACGGCCTAAGCTGGTTAGTAAATCGCGCCATTTCATGTAACTAAGCTATCATAAATGATAGCTTAGTGCAACAAAAATATTGGAAAGGGAGCTTCTCCTTGGCGAATGAACCAGAACTACTGCCAGGAATAGCGGTTACGCCACCAAACGCTCAAGTCGTAGAATGCGGAAACACGAGGAGAGATCTCTTCTTCATGATTCCACCCTTCCTTCCGGAGCGAAAATACATGAGCGACTCGTACACCATTACGGCCTCTACCTCCGGATCTCGCCGTCGATTATCTCACCGAGTACTCGTGCACGACGGCTCAGAACACGGTTGCGCGGTGGCGCAAGCTCGGCGAAGTGCTGCATCCTCGCTACCCCGATTCGTGGTACCGGCGGATCGCCGCCGAGAGGGGCGAGATCTTCAAGGAGCGCCCGGTCGAGAAAAATAGCCCGGCCGATAGGAGACTGACTGCAAGTGAAAGCTACAAAGCCCCCGCATCCACGGCGGGGGCTTTGCCGTCGACGGCGGCCGTCGCAAAGAATTCGAACCTTTGCGGAGGTCCCGATAGTTGGGGAGACGTCGAGCCTCGCCGAGCTCAACCGCTTCCTCTTGTACTGGGAAACGACGATTGCCGACACCCGCATCCACGGCCCGGCACATCTGGTTCATGCACGCCGCACCGCCGGCGATCCGGAGACAGCCGCCAAGATCCACATGCCCAAAATCGCGTCAATCTATCCTTGTCCGGCCTCCGCACCGACCGCGCCCCGGCGATGCGAGATCTTGGCACGGAATTGAATTTCCTAATATTGGATCACGCCTGCCGCCGCGGAGCGGTGTCATCGGGCCATGTTCCGTTCGAACATGGCCCGATGGTCATAACGCCATAGCAATCAGGCGATGCTCAGCGCAAGAAAGAAGGTAACATATATTTCAACGTCACCGCGAACCCGAAGTCGTTTCCGCCGATTCCCCACCCCTTGATGAATTCGTTCTGGAGATACGCGGAGCCGATGCGGGAACCGAAGAAGAGGCTCGTTGCTCCTTCGCCGTTCACCAGCCGCTTGCCGAACTGGCTGCCGCTCTGAGCGCTCGCGTACTCCGCGCCTATCCCGATAATGCCGCTCTCGCTGAAACGATAGAAGACGCCGCCGTGGCCGCGGAGACCGAAATCGACATTCCTGCCGAAGCTCGTGGCCGGATGAATGACGAGCGTATATCTGTTGAAATGAAATATGTTGGGCGTCGACAGCTCGAAGGCGTTCTCCTCGCCGTCGAACGGGGAAGTGTGCTCGAGGACGATATCGAGATTGTAGACGTTCCGGTAGCCCTGGACGATTCCGAAAACGCCCCGCAGCCCGTATTCGTCGAGGGAGAATTGCGATCGCGTCTTCTCGGACGACGAAAGGCCGATCTGCGCCGAGAACCGACTCGATACGCCGTAATACACGTTTGCGGCTCCCGAAAGAACGTCTTCCGCCGCGACGTTCATCGCGGGCATCGTGTATTCGCCGGACGTCTCGACGACCATCTGGCCTTTCGGATACACGAGCGAGCTCTTGTTGAGGAAGAGATAGGTGTCGAAACAAGCCCATGCGGCCTGGGGGACGAGAAGCGCAGCGACGAACATGCCGACTACGCGGCGCGGAAGGAATTTCATACGACCTCCTTCGGAGTTAGGGAATGAAACGGCGATTAGTGGCACCATTATAGAAATCGTGCTATCATCGGTCAAGAACTTTCTTGACGGTCTATCGAGAAGGAGCAGCCGATCGGGAAGAAGAAATGGGCCGGCCAATCGGACGTTGATCGCATCGGAACGATTCAAAGCCCCCGCCGCGCGGCGGGGGCTTTGCCGTCGGCGAAACTGGAGCGCCGGGCACACCCCGGCCGCGAGCGGCGAGCTTTTCCTTTGACACCGCCCCCGGCCGAATTTATAATCCATTCCCTATTGTCTCTCGAATCAACTGCGTATGAAGAAAGGGCATGCATGCTGAATTACGATATCACCGAGGAGCAGCAAATACTCCGCGACTCCGTCCGCGAGTTCGCGGAGAAGGAGATAAAGCCGGTCGCCGAGGAGCTGGACGAAAAAGAGGAGTTCTCCCTCGAGCTCGTGAAGAAGATGGCGGAGCTCGGCCTCTTCGGCATGTTCGTCTCCGAGGAGTACGGCGGAAGCAACGTCGGCTACGTCGCCTACGTCATCGCCGTGGAGGAGATCGCGCGCGTGGACGGATCGGCCGCGGCGACCGTGGCGGCGGCGAACTCGCTCGGCATCGGCCCCATCTTCTACTTCGGTAACGACGAGCAGAAGCGCGAATGGCTCCCGCGTCTGTGCCGGGGCGAGGCGCTCGCCTCGTTCGGGCTCACCGAGCCGAACGCCGGAAGCGACGCGGGAGGAAGCCAGACGAACGCGGTCCTCAAGGACGGCGAGTGGATCATCAACGGGAGCAAGATATTCATCACGAACTCATCCTCCCCCATGTCCGAGATCATCATCGTTCAGGCGAAGACGGGGGAGCGCGGAAAAGGCAAGAGCGAGCTTTCCTGCATCCTCGTCCCGAACAAGACACCCGGCGTCACCACGAAAACGATGCACGGGAAAATGATGTGGCGCTCGTCCAATACCGGCGAGCTCTACTTCGATAACGTAAAGGTCCCCGAGAAAAACCTCATGGGAAAACGGGGCGAGGGATTCAAGCAGATGCTCTCGACGCTCGACCGCGGCCGCCTCGCGATCGCTGCGATGGGGCTCGGCGGCGCGCAGGGCGCCTTCGAGCTCGCGCTCGCCTACGCGAAGGAACGCAGGCAGTTCGGGCAGCCGATCGCGAACTTCCAGGCCATAGCCTTCAAGCTCGCCGACATGGCGATGGAGATCGAGGCCGCGCGGAGCCTCCTCTACAAGGCGTGCTGGCTCTGCGAGCAGAAACGACCCTTCACGATGGAAGCGGCGATGGCGAAGCTCTACTGCAGCGAGGTCATGAGCCGGGCCGTGAACCACGCCGTGCAGATCCACGGCGGCTACGGCCTCATGCGCGAGTACCAGATCGAGCGTTTCTACCGCGACCAGAAGCTCCTCGAGATCGGCGAAGGAACGAGCGAGATCCAGCGCATCGTGATCGCCCGCAATCTCGGCTGTTTCGAATAATCGGAAACGACAGGTACGGACGGCGCGCCGGTTCGTACCGCGGAGGCACCGAATGGACATTCTCGAAGAAGGCAAGGGCGAGCTTCTCGGTTTTCACGATCCCGACGAGCATCGCGCCTGGATCGCCGCGAACAAATCGACGGCCCTCGTCGACAAGCGGATAACGGTGAAGGAAGCCGTCGAGCGGTTCATTCCGGACGGCTCGTACGTCGCCTCGGGAGGCTTCGGCCATATCCGCGTCGCGATGTCGATCATCTACGAGATCATCCGCCAGAAGAGGCGCGATCTC
>JBAZPL010000053.1:0-14321 GCA_041648155.1 Candidatus Krumholzibacteriia bacterium | reverse complement strand
GGGAGAACGGGGCGGGGGGAGAAGGGAGGCAAGGTCCTGATCCAGACCTTCGCGCCGGAGCATTTCATCTACCGGTACCTCGCGGGGCACGATTACAAAGGATTCGCCGAGGAGGAGCTCGGGATGCGGAAAGCGCTCGGGTATCCTCCGGCGGGCAGGCTCATGCTCTTCACCGTGTCGGCGCGTGCGCGCGAGCTGGCGGAGGCGGCCGCCGCGAAGATCGCAGGGGCCCTCGAGCGCTCGCTCGAGCCCGCGAATGCGGTCGTTCTCGGACCCACGCCGGCGCTTGTCGAGCGCATGCGCGGGCGGCACCGCTTCCAGCTTCTCGTCAGGGGAACGTTCGAGCCGGAGGCTCGCAGCGCCATGGTGCGATCGGCGCGCGAATCGCTCGCCGGCGCGAAGCAGGTCGATCTCCAATGGGACGTCGACCCGATTGAGCTCTCGTAGCCGGGGGCTGTCGGGCCGCGCGCCGCGCCGGCCTGTGCGGCGCGCCCCTGCCGCAGCGGCGCGTCCCCTCCCGGTTCGATAATGCTTGACACCGTGCCGGACGCTTGATAGCTTTTACGGGTAGGCAGCATAACCTCAGAATGATCAAGTTTATCTGATCGCGTTGAGCGCTTTCCAGGAGGACTTCCCCGGGCACATTCAGGAGACGGCTTCGATCCCTGAGTTCCCGGAGCATATAGGTTGTTGCCGGCGAAACGGGCCGGAAGGAGGCATCGGGCAGATGAAACGGAACATGGCCATTCTCGCGATCCTCGTCCTTTCCATCGTCGCGACGTACTCGTGCAAGAGCACAGAGACGAGGAGCGCGATTCTCCACAACGATCAGGGTACCTACGACAGGGCGATCGAGCAGGCCAAGCTCGCGCTCGAAAAGAATCCATACGATGCTCTGGCGCACTTCGAGCTCGGCAGATCATACAGCTTAATCTCACCCGCGGACATGGCGGGAGCGTACCGGGAGTTCATGGCAGCCGCGCTGCTGGATCCCAAGAAGGTCGCCGACGCCGAGATCGGCATCAAATCGAACTGGGCGAGGCATTTCAACGCCGGGATCAGCGAGATCCAGGGGGAGAACCTCGCGGGCGCGGAGTTCGAGTTCGAGCTCGCGACGCAAGCCGATCCGCGGCAGGTCAAGGGATGGCTCAATCTCGCGAGGGTGTACGCCCGCTTGGCGCTGGGCGATTCGACCTACACGCTTCAGGAATACGCGGCCGTCGACACCCTCATAGCGATGACGAAGGAGGACAGCGAGGAGTACGCGAGCGTCCTAGCCCTCTCCGGCCACGTCATGGTCAAGCGCGGAATGAAGGAAGAAGCGGTGAAGATTTTCGAGAAGCTTCTGCTCGATGATCCGGCGAAGTACGTCGAAGTCGAGACCGCGGCGAATACGTACTTCGATAAAAAGGATTGGGAGAGCGGAGCCCTCTTCCTCCAGATGGCGGTGGATGCGCGGAAGAAGGCCGAGTTGGAGGATTTCGAATCGTACTACAATCTCGGCGTCGCGTATTTCAACGCGAAGAACTGCTCGAAGGCTATCGAGGCGTACCTGTCCGCGTACGATATCAAACCGGATGACAGGGAGGGCAACTACGGCCTGCTCCGTGCCTATTACACGTGCGAGATGTACGACGACGCGATGCTGCAAGGGGAGAAGTATACCGAGAAGTTCCCGGAGGATCCGAACGGGTGGACGTGGTTGAGCCTTTCCTACGGCAAGAAGGGCATGAAGATCAAGGCGGAAGGAGCCCTCACAAAAAGGCAGGAGCTACAGAAGTAACGATTGATTCCGGGGAGTGCCGGGCTCGGCGCCCGGCCCCTCCGGTCTCTTGGGGCGCGGGGCGGGGTATTGGAACGGTTTATGCGGGGAACTGAACAGGGAAGCGATTCCCATAATCCTTGACAAGGGGGCGGCATTTCGTAATGTTGGAGAGGCTTGAGAACGGCGTTTATCCGATACGTACCGTTCGACTTTCTTCAGTGAGCGTGCGGAGTGGGCAGTTCCCGGGGCGGATTCCTTTTAGAATACCCAGTTCAAAGATAAGCCGGTCGTGTTTCATCCGCATTCGAAGCACTGGCTGGTTTTAATAAATGACAAATCTGGGCTGTGAACCTCCACGAAAGTTAGAGGTCTGACCGTGATGGATATTGCAGAATTAAAAACGAAAAAAATCGAGGAGCTCATCGACGTCGCCTCGACGCTCAACATCGAGGGGCTGTCGAGCCTGCGGAAGCAGGAGATCATATTCAAGATCCTCGAGGCCCAGGCGACGCAGAACGGGCTCATATTCGCCGAGGGGGTGCTCCAGGTCCTGCCCGAGGGGTACGGGTTCCTCCGGTCGTCGACCTACAACTACCTGCCGGGCCCCGACGACATTTACGTCTCGCCGTCCCAGATAAAGAAGTTTGATCTGCGGACGGGCGACACCGTTTCCGGCCAGGTCCGCGCTCCGAAGGAATCGGAGCGCTACTTCGCCCTTCTCAAGGTGGAGATGGTCGACGGGGAACATCCCGAGGATACCAAGAAAAAGACCCTCTTCGACAACCTCACGCCGCTCTACCCGGATCAGCTCATCAATATCGAGAATAATCCCGACGATATGTCGACGCGCCTCATGAACCTCCTGACCCCGATCGGGAAAGGCCAGCGCGGCCTCATCGTCGCTCCGCCGCGTACGGGAAAGACTATTCTGCTGCAGAAGATCGCGAACTCGATCACGGCGAACCATCCCGAGGTCTATCTCATCGTGCTGCTCATCGACGAACGTCCCGAGGAGGTCACCGACATGGAGCGCTCCGTGAAGGGCGAGGTCATCAGCTCCACGTTCGACGAGCCCGCCGACCGGCACGTCCAGGTCGCCGACATGGTCATCGAGAAGGCGAAGCGCCTCGTCGAGCACAACAAGGACGTCGTTATCCTTCTCGACAGCCTCACGAGGCTCGCCCGGGCGCACAACGCGGTCGTGCCCCATTCGGGCAAGATTCTCTCGGGCGGCGTCGATTCGAATGCTCTCCAGCGGCCGAAGCGCTTTTTCGGAGCGGCGCGCAATACGGAAGAGCAGGGGAGCCTTACGATCATCGCGACGGCCCTTATCGAGACGGGAAGCCGCATGGACGAGGTGATTTTCGAGGAGTTCAAAGGTACGGGCAACCTCGAAATCGTCCTCGACCGGCGTCTCGCCGACAAGCGCGTTTTTCCAGCGATCGACATCTTCCGTTCCGGCACGAGAAAAGAAGAGCTGCTGCTGCCGGAAAAGGTGCTCAGCAAGGTATATATCCTGCGCAAGTTCTTGAGCGATAAGAACGTAGTCGAGGCTATGGAGTTTCTCCTCGAGAAGATGTCCAAGACGAAATCGAACCAGAAATTTCTCTCGGCGATGAACGCCTAGGTCCGCGGGGGGAGGCCCCCGGGGGGGCCGCGGCACGGACCGCCGGAAAATTCCGTTTGTTTTTTCGGGACTACGCTATTACATTTACCACACTTTTCGTGGTATAATCCCATAATAGGCCGGTATGCGGCCCGCGCACGCGTCAGGACAAAACAGGGAGTAGGCAATGAAAAAGGATATCCATCCCGATTACAAGCGGATGAAGATCACGTGCCTCTGCGGGAACGTGATAGAGACATCATCCACCCAGCAAGACCTCCACGTCGAAATCTGTTCCCGGTGTCATCCGTTCTTCACGGGGAAGCAGAAGCTCATCGACACCGCCGGCCGCGTCGAGCGTTTCCAGCGCAAGTACGCCGACTACAAAGGGAAGAAGAAGACCGAGACGGACGCCGGAACGGACACGGGGAAATAAGCTCGCCACAACAATCCTCAGCTGCGCTCGTGTAAGGGGTTCATGTCCGAAACAGACGCGAGAAAGCGCCTCCAGGTGGGCGGCCAGGCCGTCATCGAGGGCGTAATGATGCGTTCGCCGGACTGCATCGCCACGGCGGTGCGGACTTCGGGGGGCGCGATCGTCGTGCAGAAAGAGCCCTTCAAGAGCCTCACCAGGCGTTACCGCCCGCTCAACATTCCGGTGATCCGGGGAGCGATCGCGTTTGTCGAAACCTTCGTCATCGCGATCAAGGCGCTTTCATTTTCGGCCGAGAAGGCGACTGAGGAGTTGCCCGGGAAGGAAGGCGCCGCGGCGACGAACGCCGATGCAAAGAAGGCCGGCAAGGGGCTTTCGGTCGTCCACATCGCGATCACGATCGTCGCGGCGTTCGCGCTCGGCTTCGGATTATTCTTCTGCCTGCCGCTCTTCCTCACGGAGCTGACCGGCTTCAAGCACGGGGTGCTCTTCAATCTGGTTGACGGCGTGATTCGCCTCGTCTTCCTCGTTCTGTACATAGTGCTCATCACGCGCTGGAAAGAGATGCGGCGGATATTCGAGTATCATGGCGCGGAGCACAAGACGATCTCCGCGTTCGAGGCGGAAGGGCGGGCGACTCCCGAGAACGTCCGCGCCTACTCGACCCTCCACACGCGGTGCAGCACGAGTTTTCTTCTCCTCGTCGTCGTCGTGAGCATCAGTGTGTTCATGATCCTCGGGCGGCCGGACAGCGTCGGCGACAAGATCATCCGCTTCGCGTTCATTCCCATCATCGGCGGCGTATCGTACGAGCTTCTCAAGCTTTCGGCGAATCCCGTCGCGCGCCGGTATATGGCGCCCCTCGTATGGCCGGGTCTGTTTCTCCAGAGGCTCACCACGAAAGAGCCTTCGAGCGATCAGATCGAGGTCGCGATTGCCGCGCTCGACGCCTGCCTCGGCCACAAAATAGTGGAATCCTAGCCTCGCATTCATTACAGTTGCGTCGTGCCGCCGCGTAAGGGCCGGGCCCGCGGCCTCGCCGTTTCGCGCGGCCGTCGAATGGAGGATCGGTGGAGTCGAACAACCGGTATCAGAACGTGTTGACACGCTTCGATCAGCTCGGCGAGGAGCTCGGAAGGCCCGAGAATATCAGGAATCGGGATCTCTACCGCAAGCTCGCCCGCGAGCGGAGCGATCTCGAGAAAGCGGTGCTCGCGATCCGCCGCTATCTCGATTGCGAGAAGCGCTACGCCGAGGATCGCGCGGCCGTCGAGCAGGGGGACGATCGCGAGCTCGTCGATCTCGCGCGCTCGGAGATGGCCGAGCTCGAGAAGGAGATGCGAGCCGAGGAGGAGAGCATCAAGGTGCTGCTCCTGCACCGCGATCCGGACGATTCGCGCAACACCGTTTTCGAGATTCGGGCCGGAACCGGCGGGGACGAGGCCGCGCTCTTCGCCGCCGACCTCGCCCGCATGTACCGGCTCTACTCGGAGCGGCACGGATGGAAGGTCGAGGATCTGTCGAGCAGCCCGACCGAGATCGGGGGCTTCAAGGAAAGCATCTTTCTCGTGTCGGGCGAAAACGCGTACGGGAAGCTCAAGTTCGAGAGCGGCGTGCACCGCGTGCAGCGCGTGCCCGTGACCGAAGCGGGGGGGCGCATCCACACGTCGGCCGTTACGGTCGCCGTTCTTCCCGAGGCGGAGGAGGTCGACATTCAGATCGACCAGAAAGATCTCCGCGTCGACGTGTTCCGCTCCCGCGGCCCCGGAGGACAGTCGGTGAACACGACCGATTCGGCGGTGCGGATCACCCACATTCCGACCGGCATGGTCGTTCAGTGCCAGGACGAGAAATCGCAGCACAAGAACCGGGCAAAGGCCCTGAAGGTCCTCATGGCCCGTCTCCTCGAGAAGGCGCGCAGCGAGCAGGACGAGAAGATCGCCGCCGCGCGGCGCGGCATGATCGGCTCGGGGGACCGGAGCGACAAGATCCGAACGTACAATTTCCCCCAGGGGAGGGTCACCGACCACCGGATCGGGCTCACCATATACAACCTGAAAGGCGTCCTCGGCGGCGAGCTCGACGAGATCGTCGACGCTCTCTCCGTTGCGCATCGCGAGGAACTCCTCAAGCGCGAAATGGAGGCCGGAAGCCGAGCTGGAGGCGCGTGAGATGCCGGATGCCTCTCCCGCGAAGAGGGTGAAAGTCATGGAGGCGCTGCAGCTCGCGGAGGGCTACCTCTCGCGGCACGGCGTCGAATCGCCCCGGCTCAGCGCCGAGCATCTTCTCGCCAGACGCATGGGATGCTCGCGCCTCGATCTGTACCTCCGGTTCGACCACGAGCTCGTGGAGGACGTTCTCGCTCCGTACCGCGAGGATCTCAGGACGCGCTCCACGCGTTACCCGCTCCAGTACATTCTCGGAGAGGTCGAATTCATGTCGCTGCCGTTCATGGTCCGCGAGGGGGTTTTCATTCCGCGGCCCGAGACGGAGCTTCTCGTCGAGTGGATCGAGGAGATCGCGGGAAGCGCCCCCGCGATCACGTTCGTCGAGCTCGGGGTGGGCTCGGGCGTCATCTCGGGAAGCCTGTGCCGGAGGCACCCCGGCTGGAAAGGCGTGGGCGTCGACGTCTCCGCCGCCGCGGTCGCGCTCGCGAAGGAGAATTTCGAGGCGCTCGGCGTCTCTTCACGCATGGAAACGTTCGTCGCGGACGGCCTCGGGGCGCTCGCCCCGGATGGATCGTTCGACCTGCTCGTTTCGAATCCTCCGTACGTTCCGACCGCGGCGATCTCGTCGCTCGATGCGGAGGTCTCGCGCTACGAGGTACCTGCGGCGCTCGACGGCGGCGCCGACGGCGCCGGATTCTTCCCCGTGCTGGCGGCGGAAGCGAGTCGTCTCCTTGGGCCCGGGGGGATCCTCGCGTTCGAGATCGGCCACGGTCAGGGAAATGCCGCGCTCGAGATATGCGCGCGCGCGGGGCTCGAGCGCGCGTCGATGAGAAGGGACTACAACAGGCTCGAACGGATCGTGACGGCCTTTGCGCCGAAGGCGAGGAATGGGTGCGATGGATAGATTCGTTATCAAGGGGCCGTGCCGGCTCGACGGACGCGTCGCGGTGAGCGGCGCGAAGAACGCCGTGCTTCCCCTCATGGCGGCCTCGATGCTCACCGGCGGGACGTGCACGCTCGAGAACGTCCCCGATCTCAAGGACACCCGCACGATGATGGCCCTGCTCGCGGGCTTCGGGGTCGCCTCAGCGCTCTCGCGCGGCGTTCTTACGATGGACGCCTCGCGGATCTCTTCGTTCGAGGCGCCGTACGATCTCGTGCGCACGATGCGGGCGTCGATCTACGCGTTCGGCCCGCTCGTCGCGCGCTTCGGAAAAGCGCGCGTCTCCATGCCGGGCGGATGCGCATGGGGACCGCGCCCCATCGATCTCCATCTCAAGGGCCTCGCCGCGCTCGGGGCCAAGCTCACGATAGAGCACGGCTATATCAACGCGAGCGCCGGAAAGCTCCGGGGCGCCGAGATCACGCTCGGGATAGCGAGCGTCGGCGCGACCGTGAATATCATCATGGCGGCCGTTCTCGCGGAGGGGCGGACCGCGATCGAGAACGCCGCGCGGGAGCCCGAGGTCGCGGAGCTCGCGCGGGCGCTGAAGGGGGGAGGGGCGAAGATCGAGGGAGAAGGGACCTCCCGTATCACGATCGACGGGGTAACGGCGATCGCCCCCTTTACGCACCGCGTCATTCCCGACCGCATCGAGGCGGGCACCTTCGCCGCCGCCGCGGCGATCACGGGCGGCCGAATCGAGATAACGAATTGCGATCCGTCCCATCTCGGCGCGATCATCGAGAAGCTCGAGGAATGCGGAGCCCGGATCGCGATCGCGGACGGCGCGATAACGGTGACTGGCCCCGCGCGACTCAGCCCCGCGAACGTGGAGACGGGATTCTATCCGTCGTTTCCGACCGACATGCAGGCCCAGATCATGGCGGCGCTCTCGATCGCCCGGGGAACGAGCACCGTCGTCGATCGCGTCTATCCCGACCGATTCACGCACGTGCCCGAGCTCTGCAGGTTCGGCGCGAAAATCGCCCGCGACGGCAACGTCGCGGTCATTACCGGCGTCGAAAAGCTCGAGGGGGCGCCGGTGATGGCGACCGACATCAGGGCGAGCTCCGCCCTCATCCTCGCGGGGCTTGCCGCCGAGGGGGAGACGACGATTCTGCGCGTCTATCACATCGATCGCGGCTACGAGCGGATCGAGGAGAAGCTCGGAGCGATCGGCGCCTCGATCCGGAGGGTCAAGGAATGAGCGGGAGCCGCGAATCGTCCCGGAGGAGCGTGCGGGGTGCGTAACCTCATCATCGGAACGTCGGGACACGTCGACCACGGCAAAACGGAGATCGTGAAGGCGCTGACCGGGCGCAACACGGACCGTCTCAGGGAGGAGCAGGAGCGCGGCATCTCGATCGTTCTCGGTTTCGCGCCTCTCGATCTCGGGGACGGCGTCATGGCGGGAATGGTGGACGTTCCCGGCCACGAGCGTTTCGTCAAGACGATGGTCTCGGGCGCGGTCGGCGTCGACCTTGCGCTTCTCGTCGTCGCGGCCGACGAAGGGGTCATGCCGCAGACGGAGGAGCATTTCGAGGTGCTCCGGCTCCTCGGCGTGAGGGATGCCGTGATCGCGATAACGAAGATCGACCTCGCCGACGACGGGTTCATCGGTCTCGTCGAGGAGGAGATTCGGAACCTCGTCAAGGGGAGCGCCTTCGAGGGCGCCCCGGTCATCAGGACATCCGCCGTGACCGGCGCCGGGCTCGTTGAACTCAAAGAGACGCTCCGAGTCCGCGCTCTCGCCCTCGGCGAGCGCGAATCGGCCGATTTTTTCCGCATGCCGATCGACCGCGTGTGGACGAGAAGCGGCATCGGAACGATCGTCACCGGGACGGCGTGGAGCGGCGAGGTACGCAAGGGCGCGGAGCTCGTTCTCGAGCCGGGCGGGAAGAGCGTGCGCGTTCGAGAGGTGCAGAGCTTCGAGGAAACGCTCGAAGCGGCATCCGCCGGTATGCGCACGGCGCTGGCGCTCCACGGCGTCAGGGTGAGCGAGGTCGAGGCCGGCATGCAGGCGCTCACCCCCGGCGTGCTCTCGCCGGCGAGCATGCTCAACGCCTTCGTCGAGGTGGGGAGGCTCTCGCCCGGCGCCCTCAGGAACAGACAGCGCGTTCGGTTCCATCATGCCGCATCCGAGATCATCGGACGGGTGGTCACGCTCGACGGCGGGCCAATAGCCGCGGGATCGGACGGCTACATACAGCTCCGGCTCGAGAATCCCGCCGTCGCGCGGCGGGGCGACCGGTTCATCCTTCGATCGTATTCGCCGCAGCGCGTCATCGGAGGAGGGAGAATACTCGATCCGGATGCCCCGAAGCTCAAGGCGCACTCGGCGGAGCTCGTCCGGGAGCGCCTGAAGGCTCTCGACGCCGGGACGGCGGAGGATGCGGTCGTGGCATGCGCCGCATCCGGCGGAAACGCCGGTTTCGGGATCGCCGGTCTCGCGCGCTACGGTCTCGCGCGCGGCGAGGTAACGGTCGCGGTTGACGCGCTCGTAAAGGCGGGGCGTCTCGTTTCCATCGAGGGACGGGTTTTCGAAAAAGGGATCGTAACCGGTACCGGGCGATCTCTGGTCGCGATGATAGAGGCGATGTCGGCGGAGAACAAGCTGCTCTGGGGCGTCGATCGCGAGGAGCTCAAGGAGCGCTCATCCCTGCGCGAGGGTCCCCTCTTCGATTATCTCATGGAGGAGGGGAAACGGGGAGGCAAGCTCTTTTTCAAGGGAGGGCGGGTTCGCTCCGGGAGCGGCGAACGGGAGCTCTCCGCGGCGGACGAGAAGGCGCTCGGCGCGCTCGAGGCGCGGGTCCGCGAGGCGGGCCACGCCTTCGCCATGAAGGCGGATCTTCTCGCGATCGTGCGCGACGAGAAACGCCTCGTCTCATATCTCCACATCCTCGCCGACAGGGGCGCGATCGTGCGCATCTCCACCGACGGCGCCATGCATGCGGAGCGTTACCGAGAGCTGCTCGGGAAGGTGCGGGCCCGCCTCCTCGACGGCGGAGCCTTATCCATCGGCGATTTCAAGGATATGTTCGGATTCTCGCGCAAATTCGCCGTGCCGATTCTCGAGCATCTCGACAAGGAAGGAATCACGCGGCGGGAGGGGGACGCTCGGAAGGCCGGGCCGAAATTCATATGATAAAACGTTCGCAGCGCAGAAAGACAAGGACCGTGCTCTATCGCGGCGTTCCGGTCGGCGGGGGCGCTCCGATAACGATTCAGTCGATGACCACGGTGCCGACGGCCGACGTGCGACGCGTCATGCGCGAGATTCGCGCCCTCTCGCGCGCCGGATGCGAGCTTGTCCGCGTCGCCGTGAAGGATCGCGCCGACGTCGAGGCCCTTCCGGCGATCTGCGGGAGGAGCCCCATCCCGGTCATCGCGGACGTGCATTTCGATTTCCGGATCGCCGTCGCGGCGGCGAAGGCCGGAGCCGCCGGGCTCCGCATCAATCCGGGGAACATCGGCGGCGCGGAAAAGGTCCGGCGCGTCATCGACGCGGCGGCCGGGGCCGGAATCCCCGTGCGCGTCGGCGTCAACTCGGGAAGCCTCGAAAGGGATCTGCGCGCGCTCGCGCGCACCGATCCCGCCCGCGCGCTGCGGGAGAGCGCCCGAAGAAGCCTCCGGCTCATCGACGGGTTCGGCTTTCGCGACCTCGTTTTCAGCCTCAAGTCCCCCGACGCTCTCGTGACCGTCGAAGCGAACCGTTTGTTCGCCGCCGATACCGATTGTCCGCTCCACGTGGGGGTGACGGAGGCGGGACCGCCCCTCAGCGGCGCTGCGAAGTCGGCGGTCGCGCTCACGCTCCTTCTCTCGGCGGGAATCGGCGATACGGTGCGCGTATCCCTCTCGGGCGATCCGGTGCGCGAAGTCACGGTCGCCGCGGCGGTGCTCTCGTCGCTCGGGCTCCGGGAGGACATTCCGCGGATCGTCTCGTGCCCGACGTGCGGGAGGAGCCGGATAGATGTATCAAGAATCGCCCAACGGCTCGAGCGGGAGATCCTCGGCCGGCGCGTCGGCGTAACGGTCGCGGTCATGGGGTGCGAGGTCAACGGACCCGGCGAGGCGAAAGACGCGGATATCGGGCTTGCGGGTTCGCGCCGCGGGGCGGTTCTCTTCAAAAAGGGAATGGTCGTGAGGCGTCTCGCGGGGGATATCGAAGGAGAATTCCTCGCCGAAGTACGTGACTTTCTCAAGAAAAAGGGAGGCTAGGCTTTTCTCCTTATTCCCACGGCATGAAATATATCTGGAGTAATTCCGCGAAAAATGCTATTATACCCTCGGTTATTTCAATGGGTTACGGAATGGGCTGCCCCAGTGGAAGGACTGCCTGCAACCCTGAGCGTAGGTGTTCGGGCTCTCCCGCGAGGGAGTGAGAGGAGGTCGGTTATGAGGGGTAGCAGGGCGATTCTCGCTCTCGCGGCACTCGTGCTCATTCTGGGCGCAACGGCTCTCTGTGCTCAGGAAACGTACGCGATGCCGCTCGACCGTTCGATCAGCCCCGTGCGCACTGCGATCAAGTACGACACCAATATCTACACCTTCGTCTGTGCAAACCCGTACAATGTGCGCTTGGAGAAGATCGACGCGAAGCGGGTGATGCTGACCGTCAAGCCGTTGGACCTGGTCACCCCGTATCAGGAAATATCCCTGCAATGGGGTAGTTTCCCCGCGATGACGCTGTCGATCGATTCGGACGGCGGGGATACGTTCATTCTCAATACGGAGACCGGCTACGCCGAAAAGTAGCCGTCCGTATCCGTCCTCCTGATTTTCCCGGCCGCTCTCGCCGCGGCCGCACAGCGGATTTTCATCGAAACGCCTGAATGATTCCTCGCGCGCGCGTGGTCGTGCCCGCGCCCGCTCCGCGGTATCCCCCGGACGCTACTCTTTTTCCGGAAGGGCCGGTTTGACGAAGATCGTCTTGCCGCGCGAGCAGAGCGCCGTGCCCGCTTTCGACTTTCGCGGCCTGCGGACGTGGCGTTTCTCCGCATAGATCACGGGGACGGTCGACGAGTTGCGCGCCTTGCTGAAGTACGCCGCGATCGAGGCGGCCGTTTCGATGACGGAATGCGGCGTCGACCGGTGGGCGCCCTTGAGCACGACGTGCGAACCGGGCGTTCCCTGGGCATGGAACCAGAGGTCCGATGCGGAGGCGAACTCGTGCGTCAGGACGTCATTCTCGGCGTCGCTTTTTCCCACGTACACCGTGTGCGTCTCGTCGAGTGGGAAACGGCGGAAACGTTTCGCGGCGTCCGCGTCCCGCTCCGCTCGGCGGGAGGGCTTTTCCGGCGGGATGAGCGCGATGAGCTCCGCGGACGTCTCGAGCGTCTCGATGCGATCGAGAGCTTTCCGGTTCCGCGCGATCTCGCGGTCCACTTCGCGTTTCCGGTTCCGGATGATGAGGTTTCCCTTCTCCCCTTTTTTCGCCTTCGTGAAATAGTGGCGGATGTTCCGCTCGACGGATCGGGCGGGATCGAGAGGGATGGTCACGTCACGGTCGCCGGAGAAATCCCGAAGGACGATCTCCTTCAAGCCTGCCTTGAGGAGATGCCGGTGCGTCACGAGGAGGTTTCCGTAATGACGGTACTCGGCGGCGCGCTCCGCGTCGGCGAGATCCTGTTCGAGGTTGCGGCTGAGCCGCTCGAGGCGTTTCATGGTTTTGCCCGCCTGAACGGCCACCTTCCGCCGCAGGTGCGCGACGTACGACGGCATGACAACCTCCGCCGTCCGTATGTCGAGCGCTTCGAGAACGCCCTTCATGCGCCTGACGGGGGCCTCGACCGGAAGCTCCACCGGATAGAGCGACGCGGCGCCCGCTTCACCTTCTCCGGGAAATTCGTAAAGACGCCAGTCCCAGACGCCTGCCGCGAGCCTGGTCCCGATTTCGACGAGCAGGGGCCAGAGCCGCGCGGGATCGGCTCCGGTGCTTTTCGAGAGTACGCCCGCGAGAACCGGATCGATCCCGCCGATCGAGTGCGCGAGCGCCTCGGCGGACGTCTTCGCGTGCTTCCAGCGGCGCGTGTGATCGGGCGCCGAGGAGGAGAGCGCGTCGGGTGGAGTCTCCTCGAGGAGGCCGGCGGGCGGTTCGGCGGGGAGCTGGAGGATCGAGTGCCGCTTGGGTGGAAGGGCTTCGTTCGGCCCCGCCGGTTTCCGCGATTTCTTTGCGCCGATCGAGGCGAGCTGCCTTTCGGTGCTCTCCCCGTAGAGCGCGAGCGCTTTCGCGGCCGGGGTGAGGTCGATCCTGAGGAGCAGGCTCTCCTCCCTCCCCCATTCGGCTCCCGGCGCGAGCTTCACGACGAGCACCCGCTCGAAGCCCAGGGAATGGACGCTTTCGATGCGCCTCCCGTCGACTGCGGTCATTTCCTCTATTCCGCGGTTCCGCGGGGCGAGCTCAAGGTCCGACGGTACGAGCTCAGGATCCCTGCGGTGATAGAGGATATGCGCGAAGGGGAACGGGGCATGCTTGAGGAAGAGCGTGATCCCCTCCGGGAATCGTCTCACGGCGGTAATCGAGGCGCCGGAGAGTATCCGGTCGAGCTCGGCCCCGAGGGCGTATATGGTCAGACTGTTCATGCGTCGAATCATAGGGAGCGGCGAGCCCCAAGTCAAATTGTAAAGCCGGCGCGCAATTCTCCTCTTACCTTGGCTCCCGCAATCGTGCTACAGTGCCCCTCGGGATGCGTCGGCCGCGGGAAGAGCGGAAGGGCGCGTGCGCGTAGAATCATCATAAGGGGGAGCGTATGGTCTATAGCATGACGGGATACGGGAAGGGTGAAGCGCGGGGAAGCGCCGGCGCCGTCACCGTCGAAGTGCGCACCGTAAATCACCGCTTTATGGATTTCGCGATTCGCTTGCCGCGGCCGCTGAACGGTTACGAGAAGGAGATCGAAAAGATCGTACGAGGCTCTCTCAAACGGGGCCACATCTACGTGACGGTCGCCTTCGACCACTCGGTCGAAACGGAGAGCGTCACGATCAACAAGACATACATGAGGAAAGCGTACCGGGTCCTGAGCGACTTCGCCATCGAGGAGGGGATTCCGGGACGGATCGACATCGGTACGCTCCTCGCGCTTCCCGACATCTTCGCGAACAATCTTGACGCGGCGGCTCCCGAGAGCCTTTGGGGGCACGTGCGCGAGGCGCTCGGCATCGCGCTCGAGAAATGCAACGAGATGCGGCGGATCGAGGGGGAGGAGCTCGCGCGCGACGTCATGCGGAGGCTCGGCGCCCTCGAGAAATCGGCCGCCCGCATCGAGAAGAAAGCGCCTCTCGCCCTGAAGCGCTCGCTCGCGCGGGCGAAAGAGCGGCTCGCTCAGCTCCTCGCGGGGCATAAGATCGACGAGAATCGCTGGCTCATGGAGGCCGCCCTCACGGCCGAGCGGACCGATTTTTCG
>JBAZPL010000052.1:0-14349 GCA_041648155.1 Candidatus Krumholzibacteriia bacterium | reverse complement strand
GTACGTTCGGAATCCCATCAATTAGATGCCTTTACAGGCCATCCAGTGAACTAGCGTAGCGTGTCCGCGCGCAAGCGCGGTCTCGCATTGGTCTCAGCACCGCTAGCGAAAGGGGATTCCTGTGTCCGGACGTATGACCAGGCGCCGCAGGGAGGCCATGCGCGAGGCCGCCGAGGCGCGCGCCGCACGGTGGAAGAAGCATCGCGACGCGCAGGGCGGCCGTGGCGAGCCCGCAGCTCCGAAGAGCACCACAGCCCAGAGGAAACCCACACACCCTTCCTGGAGCCCCGCATCCTCCAAGTGGCAGGTTAGCGAGCTCTGCGAGGCGACGGTCGTCGAGTACCTTGCCGGTCCGTGGAAGAAGTTCAAGAGGCGCTGCCCGCCGCAGCTGCGACCGCTCACCCGCATCAGGATGGACTATCTCAACAAGCACAAGCGCGAGCGGATCAGGGTGCTGCTGCTCGCGGTCGTCCGCCTTGCTCCGAAAATCATCGACGATCATTACATGGCCGGTTTCATACTGCTCGTCGATCTGCCCTGGATCCGATCTTTGGATGAGTGGAAGCCGCGGGGGTGCTCGAGGGATTCGATCTTCAAGTCGCTCGTCGCCCATCTCTTCGTGACCTATCCCGTGCCGGATTTCCTCTACTTGATCTTCATGGGGGAAAGGCACTCGATCTACTCGTTCGACTACGCGAAGAAGTTTTTCATGGCGGTCGCTCGTGGGGAGAGTCCGTACGGGCACTTCCCGCGCGTCGGCTTCCCCGTGAGGATGACCCGGCAGATGTGCCACCTCTTCATGCATATGCCCTCGGGAACGGGCTTCACCGAGGGAATCCGGCACGCGCAGATCCTCGTGAACGGGGGCGAGATCGGCATCGCCAGGGCGGTCTGCGGCACCATGCTGGGGCGCGATTTTCAGGGGCACCGGGAGCCCTTCTGGGATACGGTGCTCTGCTGGCTCTGCCGCCGGCCCGACATCGAACGCAGGCAGATAGGTCCTCTGATCGATTATTTCGTGCATATGCGCGAGACGGATCCGTTCTATTCGATCAAGGGGCGCACCGTCAAGTCGACCCTGCGCGCGATGGAAGAGTGGCACAGGGAGCTCGCAATCCACCGAGAGCTCGGGGAGCTTGTCTTCAAAGCCTCCGGTTTCAAGAGCAAGAAGTACATGTTCAAGAAAAAGTTGAACGGCGGGCCCGTGTACCATCAGGAATGGACCGTAAAGGAGATCCTCCATTCCGGCGACCTCATGGAGGAGGGCAAACACATGCGTCATTGCGTGAGTTGCTATGCGACGGACATCAAGGAGGGGAGGAGCTCCATCTGGTCCCTTCGGTGCGACGGAGCGCGCGCGCTGACCGTCGAGGTGGCAAACGGCATGCGCAGGGTCGTGCAGGCGCGCGGCAAGTGCAACCGGAACCCGAAGCCGCTGGAGTTCGGGCTCCTGCGTCGGTGGGCGCTCGCTAACAAACTCGAACTCCGCAGTCCGAACATGCAAAGGGGTTGACGCCGAGATCAATCACGGGTAGGATAAAACTCTCTACGATCAATAGCGTGCGCCGCGTATTGCCCAGGTGATCCGGAGGTGTCGAGATGAACCGGAGAGACGCGTTGCGTTACCTCGCATTCACCGGGGCGAGTCTCGGCAGCATCGGATCGCTCTCGTCATTATTCAATGCATGCGCAAAGCGGCAATTCCGGGCGGGGCAGCTCGCGAGCGACAGGTACGGCGTTACGATTCTGGTCGATGGGTTTCGCGCGGATCTGTTCAATGAAATGCTCGATGCCGGCGCGCTGCCCAATATCAAGAAGCATCTCGTTGACAGAGGTACGCTCGTGGAGACCTGCGTCAGCACGTTTCCCTCGACGACGGGTCCGGCGCATCTCCCCTTCATAACGGGCGTCATGCCGGGCTATAACGACTGCCCCGGGCTTCGATGGGTGGACAGGCGTCATCGGGCCCTGAGGGATTACTGCACGCTGCACAACGTTCTCTTCAACGCCGATTTTCCGGAGTCCAATTACACGCTGTACGAGATCCTCCACGGCACGAGGACGGTCTGCATCTTCGATTTCGTCTCGCGAGGCGCCTCCGAAGTCATTAACGTGCCCGCCAAAACGCTCTGGTTCATGCTGACCGGCAACATGGATATCTGGCGAAAGATGGACGGATACGCCGCCGACGCATTCGGGAAGGCCTACGGGAGCGGCGCCATTCCCCGGTATTCGTTCGTCTGGATGCCCGCCATCGATCATCTCGCGCATTTCCACGGATCGAGGGACAAGGTCATTCTCGAGAGGGCCGAGGACGTAGACAAACACGTCGGAAGCATCATGAAGACGCTCCAGGACCGGGGGTTGTACGATAAGACGCTCGTATCCCTTGTGGTCGATCACGGGCTCACCGATACTCAGCGGCATCTCGAGATCAGGGATACGCTCGAGAAATACGGCCTCAGCGTTCTGAAAAACCTGACGGATAACGATCAATTCAACTCTCTCTATCAGAACAATGCGGCTCGGGGGGTGAGCGGCAATTCCTTCGCTCTGCTCTATTTTGCCGCGGAGAAAGAGGGCCGTCTGAATACCCTGTCCTATGACTGGGCCAGAAAGCTTGGGCTTGGAGAGCTCAGATCGTTTCCCGTGGGCGGTTCGGCAAAAATCGATCTCATCGGACTCCTTCGCAAAGAAGAGGGGATAGATCTGGTAATGGCGAAGGAAAAGGAGGACACGATCCTCGTATTCTCCCGGGACGGGGAGGGAAGAATCGAGAGGGACTACTCGTCGCTGCGTTACTCTTTCGCCGACCGGGATCCGCTGGGCTATGCTCAGGATACGGAGAGCGCCTTTCTTATCGACGGAGGGTTTCACGACAAAGATGAATGGTTCATGGCCACGAGGAAAACGAGCTATCCCGACGGCCTTTTTCAGATCGCCCAACTGTTCGATTCGCAGCGGTGCGGCGATATCGTCGTCACGGCGAAACCGGGTTGGGATCTCATGAATCAGGAGCATAAGGCGTCCCACGGCAGCCTCGAACGGACCCAGTTGCATGTCCCCTGCGTCATCGCCGGCCCCGGGGTGAAGCAAGGTACGATCCCGATAGCGCGCACCGTGGACATCTACCCGACCTACCTGAAGTTCTTGGGAATCCCTGACTATGATGGGGAGGCTTCCAGTGTTTTCATGTAGACTTTTTGCGTCCGCAACCGTCGCCGTGCTCGCGTTCGCGTCATTCGCCTGCGCAGGGGAATTCGAGGCGTCGAGCGCTCCGGACGGGCGCTATTTACTTCGGATCTATCCCAAGTTCTTCTATACGAGCGCGTATTTCTCCGATGACGGAAGGGCGCATAATCTGCCCGGCGTGACGGGGCTGCTCTATTTCGAGCTCCCCGTTCAGGTGCAGTATGGCGTGACCGGGTCGCTCTCGATAGGGGCGATCGTGCCTCTCGTCTGGACCTACGAGGAAGAGGAGTTGCGCCCCGACGCGGTAAATAGAATCACTGTCCGCGAAGTATGGCTGACCGTACAGCACAAGTGGCTCACCTTTCCCTTTGTCTCGTCCTCTTCTCTTCGGATCAAGGTGCCCCTTGCCGACAAGAAGGATTGGGAGGACGGATTGCGTATCGGGGACGGGCAGGTCGACATCTATCCCGTGTATCATTTCGACTACTTCAATCAAAGGCACTATTGGTACGTTCAAAGTGCGGTGGGATACAAATATCGCTTCAAGAAAGGAAGTTATAAGCCGCTGGACGAGTTCAGATTCTACGGCCAGGGCGGATACGAGCTCTTTCCCGACCTGAGAATGCGGTTCTATCTGCTCGCCGATCTCACGAAATTCTCCAACGGCGATTTTCCCGCGGGATCTCCGAAAGTTTTCGAACGCGACGGCAATCTGCATTCCTTCGGGTATGGTGTCTCTCTATGGCCGCGGCCGTCGTTTCGCGTGGAGCTCACCACTCTCGGAGATTGGTCCGGAACGAATCAGTATCGAGGCGTTCGGTGGGAGATCGGTATTACCAAGATCCTGTAGTCTCGCGGCTGCGCGACGAATAGGGACGCCGCGCCGCGCGCCGCGGCTCGCTCCTACCAATCCGGCCATTCCTTCTTGGGGAGGAAGGTCATTCCCAGACGCGATCTCAAGAATTCAAGGGAATGCTCAGCCGTGACCACGTCCTCCGCATGGATGTAATCGGCCGCGTCGACCTTTTCGGTAAATGTGAGATAGTCGTCATATGAGCCGCTGAACGAAACGGCGGGCTTTTTCGCGCTGGCCCTCGGCAGGCGGTTGATGTAGCGCGCCACCCGGTAATGCATCGCAAGCTCGAGCCTTGGCCTCGCCGTGAGGAGACTCCTCCAACCGGAGGGAAGCGGCCCGTGTTGGCCCCATTGGATGTCGATATTCGGGCGTTGTCCCGATGCTTTCGCGTCCATAAGGCAGCTCTCCGTCCTGAGAACGGTACGATGCCACAGGGTGAGCGCGTCGGTTATCTTCAACGTTACGGGATCGTACTCCGCCCATACGAGCTCATGGTCGAAAGCCTTGCCCCTGCCCGCGAGGAAAGCGTCGTCCTCGAAGAAAATGTGGTAGGCAATGAGCGGTTTCAATGGGTGAAAGACGCCGATGACCGCGACGACATGATAGGGCTCGCTGGAATGCATGGAGAGAATCGGGGCGAACCGGAGCGCCAGCGTATGACGGTCCGCGGCGCCGTCGATATAATCGGCTCGTGCGCTGAATGATTCGCCCGCCGGTCTTCCGCAGGAGATCGTTGCGCAGGCGAATAGCGCCACGATGGCGTGGACGCCCCGGCGCATCGGCACAGCACTACAAAACATGCACGCCCCATCCGATGTAGACCCGGGGCGACCCCTCGCGCAGATTCCCCACGGGCCACACGCATCCTGCCCTCAGAATCTCCATGTATTCGAATTCGAATCCCGCGTCCATGCGCAGGTTGTCCAGGGAAAAAGACTGAGCGGCTTCCCAGGCGGTGCCCGCATGGCCGTAGAGTATCAAACGCAAGGGCGACCATACGGACGTCTCGCTCGCGACGCTCCGGGCCGAGAGGCAGAGCGCCTGGCTTGCGAGCGCGAAGCGGTTTCCGATAAACGAGTCATCGGGATAGCCCGGAAGGGTCGTCATGCCCCCGAGTGAAAACTCATACTGCGGAGGCGCGCTGCTCGATTGCCGGCCGCCGTGGATCGTCGTCAGCGACGTATGGTTCCGGCTCAGCTTCAATTCGCCCGACAGGTTGAGCTGGTAGGTATCGAAGAAGAAGTCGCCGAATTTAAAAGGGCCCGACTTCTCGTAGTAGAAGGTATGCCGCCACGCGAAGCGAGGAAAACGACGCGGCAGCGAGCCGGACAAATCGATCATGCAGCGGACGCCGCCGCTTGATCCCTCCGTGACGGGCATATCGAGGCTCACCTCGGAAGATTCGCTCTTCTTTCCAAACGCTCCAAGGGTCACCGACGTCCTTGAGAACAGACGATAGCGAGCCGCGAGCTCGCCGCCGATCTCATGCACCTCCTGGCGCGAGAATATGTAATCGAGGTCGTCGCGACTCGAAATGTTGTCGAAGAGCGTCGCGCTGAGGCACAGGGTATTCTGGAACAGGTCTTTCGCGAGCGTATGAAAAGTCAGGAAATCGTGCTCCGACACCCCGATCAAGGCTCGCCCCTCGTATCGGAGCGCGGTGGGATTGACCTCGTTCCAGGTGAATCCTATGCCTGCGAAATCATCGATATCGGTGAACTTGGTCGAGAGGAGGAAGCCGTACGGTCTTCGTTCGGTGACGGTCAACAGGATATCCATATCGCCGTCGTCGCGCGCGGTAACGTGCGATTTCACCGATTGGATGGCGGGCTGCGATGACAGGCGTCTGATGGCGCGATCGAGCTCGTAGGCGTTGTAGTAATCGCCCCCGATCAGGACAACGCTGCGAATGTATTCATCCGGCAGCCGGCGGTTTCCGGTAATGGAAACGGTGCGAATCCTTGGAGTCGAAGTCTTCACGGTAAAAGGGGGAAGTGAATCGACGACCGCGAGAGAGGTCCGCGTATAGCCGTGAATCGAGAAAATATCCCGGAGCTCGAGCACGACGGCCTGCGGGCTGTATGCGGCCGAGTCTCCCGCAAGAATTCGAACGGACATGCGTTTTCCGAGCTCGTCAAGGATCACGCTTTCCGGGAGCGGGGAATCGCCGGCGAGAGCGACTCGGAGCGTATCCGACATATATCGAGGCGAGCCGATCGGGCCGGCCGCGTCTCCGCGCCGCGAAACCCGCATGCCCTCTTCGCGAGGGGGAAGGCCGTCGAGGAAGGCTCGTATCCGTGCGAGCGTGTCGCGGTCGATGAGATCTTCCGCGTGTTTTCGGCCGGGGACGATCGCCAACGTTCCGGATTCGCCGAGGCCTTCGAATATGATTCTTATTCGCCGGATATCGACGAACCGGTCCTTCTCGGACTGAATGACGAGCGTCGGAATTCGCTCGGGCAACCCCGCGAGGTCCAAAGGAAACCCCGCGGAACTCATCAGGCCGAGTCGCGTTTTCGTGATGATCCGCAGGGGCACTCTCCCCAGAGGAGTGGTGAGCATTTTGTTCGAAGCCAATCCGATGATGAACGGCGCCGTCTCGGGCGAGAACCCCGAAGGACTGATGACGATCAGGGCATCCATGTTGCCGAATATTTCGGCTGTTCGCCATCCCACGGTGCCGCCCATGCCCGCGCCGAGCACGATAATTCTTCGGTAGCCCCTGAGTCCGGCGAATGACAGCACCGCGCGCAGGTCGAGGATCTCGTCCCCGCCGACCGTGGTCGTCCCAAAGCTGGATTTGTGCCCTCTGAAGTTGAATGTGAGAATATCATATCGATCCGTCAGCGTCCGTGCCAGGAAATCTACTTCGCCGCCTTCCGTGCCGCTGAGCAAGCGATGGCAGTAGACGATCACGTCGTCGTTGTTCGCGTCGTACAGGCGAGCGTCTATCGCTATTCCGTCGGCGGTTTGCAGCACGAGGTCGCGGGCGGCAGGCGCGCCATCAGCCGACATGGCATGGGCCGCCGCCGGAATGGCGAATTCTCCGGCGCAAAGAAATGCGAGAAAGGTCGGCAGGATGGTTGATATCTTTATACTCATGACCTTGACCGATCGAGGGCACATACCGGATAATGTGAGCACTGTAATGTTTCTGCGCGGTACCGGCAAGGGTTGATTCCGATGGGTGATGGGTGCGGCACGCGATCGCATGCCCGGGCGATCGATTCGCCGGCGATGAATATGAAGGGCTCAGAATGAGGCGCGCGCGATGGCCGGTCTCCCGGTAAGCCGCTTCGCCGGCTGAACGCAGCCGGAGGCGTATTCCCGCATGATACACGGCAGGATTATTCGATTGAGGCGGGCCGGGATCGCCGACCGCAAGAAGATATTTTCCTGGCTGACCGCGTCGGATCTGACGCCTTCGGTCATGGGACCGCCGAAGTATCCCGACGCGCCCATTCCCTCCTGGGAGGAATTCCGTAAGGATTACACGGCGAGCTTCTTCAACTCCTCGGGGAACAGGAAAGGGAGGAATCTCATCATCATCGCCGGCACGACGGAAGTCGGCACGGTGGGATACGATCTCTTCGACGGAAAGAAGCGCAGGGTCGTCCTCGAGAAACGGGCGCGCAATTGCGGCCTACCTGAAAGCGGGATTCAGGCGGATACGGATGAGCAAAACTTCGGCCATGAAGGAATTCGGCGTTGATATCCACGACTACGCCGATAATGTCGTGATGAAAGCCGCAGCGCGAAAAGGGAAGGGAGAGCGGGAGGGGAAAGATCTTGACGACCGCCGGATCTTCCGATAAGGTTTCTATAAAAGATCGCTGGGGGAGCTCTAAGGGCTGAGAGTCCCTGCCTGATGTTTAGAAGGCGGGGAGACCCTACGAACCTGTTTGGGTAATGCCGGCGGAGGGAAGCGTGAAACAGTAAGTGGATAAGCCGTAATGCCTCCGTTGGGATTACGGCTTTTTTTATGCGCAGGTGGACATGATGCAGGCCCCGAAGGAGGAAAAGAAGATATGGCACTTGATGAAAGGATCATCACGGAGGCGATTGTCGATCGGTACTTCGAGAAATTGAAAGAGAATCTCTCCGTTGATGTAGCGGTGGTTGGAGGAGGCCCCTCCGGCCTGGTCTGTTCCTATTTCCTGGCGAAGAATGGGTTCAAGGTAGCTCTCTTCGAGAGAAAACTTTCCATTGGAGGTGGAATGTGGGGCGGAGGGATGATGTTCAACGAGATCGTCGTTCAGGAAGAGGGAAAGAGAATCCTCGATGAGTTCGGCATCCGATCGCGTCTCCATAATAAGGGTTATTACACGGCCGATTCGGTTGAGGCCACTTCAACGCTCTGCTCCAAAACCGTACAGGCAGGGGCGACCATTTTCAATCTCATCAGCGCGGAAGACCTCATCATTCGCGAGAATCGTGTTACAGGACTGGTTCTCAACTGGACCGCCGTGGAGACGGCGAACCTCCACGTGGATCCTCTCTCCATCGAGTCCAAATTCGTGGTCGACGGCACCGGCCATGCAACCGAGGTGGTCGCCATTCTCCAGAAGAAGAATGATATCAGGCTTTTTACGGAGACGGGCAGGATCGTGGGAGAGAAATCCCTCTGGGCGGAGGCGGCGGAGAAAGATACCATGGCCAATACGAGGGAGGTCTTTCCGGGGCTCTATCTGACCGGCATGGCGGCCAATGCCGTATTCGGATCCTACCGGATGGGTCCGATCTTCGGAGGAATGCTTCTTTCGGGCGAAAAGGCAGCTTCGTTGATCACGGGGGCGTTAAGGAAGGGAGAATCGCTTTCATCCCCATCGCTCCATGATTGAAGGTCCAAGGATCATGACGGATCATACTCACAGGCCGGAAAGCGCATCTCATGTCTCGAAGGAGATGGAAAGAGACCGCATGATACAAGAATTGAGAAAAGCGGTGGATGTTTTGAGAGGAGAGAATCTTGGACGTCTCATTCCGGAGGTTTCTTCGAATCTGGGCTATGCCCTTCCGTATGCCGAGGGGATACAGGACGTGGCCGCCTTTCCCGGAAGGATCATTCGGTTCAAGGATACCGTGGCCACCGCGGGCGATCCGGAGTTCGGGGTTTCGAGACATATCGCCGGCATAATCCTCACCGTGATGCGGTTCGATCCTGAATACAGGTCCGCCATGAACATCCGGTACTCGAAAGAGATGGCGGCCAAGTTGAAAGAAAAGGGTTTCCTCGTCGCCCGGTTTGACCGGAGAAATGAGCCGAAAGAGGTAAAGGAGAAAGAGGGTTCTTCGCTGGCGTGGGGTGTGGGAGAAGTTTTGAGGAAATCGAAACAGGTCCCCGATATCATCTATGATGAGGGCGATTTCGGCAAAGAGCCCATGATCCGCGTCCTGGGGAGAAATCCGGAGGAAGTGGTTCAAAAGGTATTGAAAGCGGCAAGAGCGATGTAGATCGCGGATGAAGAAAACGAATTGCTCAAATATGGTTTCCATAGAACTGCAACCCTTCCCGCCTATTTGCGTATTGATCAATAAAGCTCTGATGAAGGAGGGTCGATATGGACAGGTCGGGGTATGTCAACCCGCTATTCCGGTTCAAGAACTCAGGGATAGTCATTGCCGCCGTTTGCGCCGTGGCTCTATCGCTCGGGGCGTCGGCCCGGGAAAGCACGAAGCCCGTCGCCATCAGGAACGTGCGCATCTTCGACGGTGAACGGGTGATTCCGAACGGCACCGTCGTCATCGGCGGCCGGAAAATAGCGGCCGTCGGGCGCAACGTCTCCATTCCCGAAGACGCGGAGATCATCGAGGGGGATGGAATGACCCTACTCCCCGGTCTCATCGATGCGCACGTTCACGTCTGGAGCGAGAAGCAGCTCGAGCAATCGCTCGTCTTCGGCGTGACCACCGTGGTCGATATGTTCACGAGCGTCGAGATCGCAAGGAACCTGAGAAAGGAGGCCTCTTCCGGCCGCGCCGACGATCGGGCCGGCATGATCTCGGCAGGAACACTTGTGACTGCGCCTGGAGCGCACGGCACGGAGTACGGGATCGATATCCCGACGATCACGAAGCCGGTGGAGGCTCAAGCCTTTGTCGATGCGCGCATCGCGGAGGGCTCGGACTTCATCAAAATCATCTATGACGGCGGCAGCGTCCAAGGGAAGAAATGGCCTTCCCTTGATAAGGCGACGATGGCAGCGGTCATACGGGCAGCGCACAAGAGAAACAAACTCGCGGTTGTGCACATCAAAACGTTGCAGGGAGCGCGCGAGGCAATCGAGGCGAGGGCCGACGGCCTCGCGCACCTTTTCAATGACGATGCCTTCGATCCGGATTTCGGCCGATGTATCCGGCGGCACAAGGCATTCGTGATACCCACATTCTCCGTGCTTGCAAGCGTTTGCGGAACACGCAACGCGGCGGCGATGGCGGAAGATTCCTGCATATCGCCGTACATGCGGCCGTCCGACGTCGCGGCCTTGAAGCAATCATTTCCCGCCGCTCCCATGTTCGGCGCAAGAGGCTACGAGGCGGCGGAGAAAGCTCTCAAGCAGCTGAGAGCGGAGGGCGTCCCGATTCTTGCCGGCACCGACGCGCCGAATCCCGGCACCGCGTTCGGCGTCAGTCTGCATCGCGAGCTCGAGCTGCTCGTTCAGGCGGGTCTTTCCCCGGTCGAGGCTCTGATGGCCGCGACTTCACGCCCGGCGGAGACGTTCGGCCTTTCGGACCGCTGGCGAATACGGCCGCGGCTGAACGCCGATATCCTGCTCGTCCATGGCGACCCGACGAAGGACATCACGGCGACACGCTGCATCGCGGCGATCTGGAGAAATGGCGCGCGCGTCGATCGCGAAAGGCACCGAGCGGCCGTCGATGAAGAGAAAGTTGCCGCAGAGCATGAAATACCGGAATCCGGCTTGATCAGTGATTTTGAATCGGAGCGGATTACCGCCTATTTCGGCGCCGGCTGGAGCGTCTCGACCGATGCAATAATGGGAGGAAAATCGACCGCCGAGATCCGGAGGGCGGAAGGCGGCGCCGAGGAAAGCAGCGGATCGATGCTGATCACGGGCGCCATCGCCGACGGATCTCCGAATCAGTGGGCGGGGGCATTCTACTCCCCGGGCCCGACCCCCGTGACCCCCGCGAACCTGTCGGTGAAAAAGCAGATCAGCTTCTGGACGAAGGGAGACGGCAAAACATACTTCATCATGATATTTACTCAAAGCCGCGGCTGGATGCCGTCCGTTCAGAGCTTCGCAGCCGGGCCGGCGTGGGAGCATTATGCGTTTCCATTTGAGGCATTCGGCACCGACGCGCATGATCTCACGGGCCTCCTGTTCGGCGCCGGCGGACCGGAGAGCGGTGGATTCACGCTTTATATCGACAACGTCCGGCTGGAGTAGAAAGACAGCGAGCAAGGGATTTTGGCACTATTTGCCGGATCGAATCGCCTGAGGGCGCGCCCAGTGGAGGGAGCAATTGAATGAGCAGCCGAACCGTCGAATGGCGCCATATCGCATTTTTCTACGTCACGGCCTGCGGCCTGTTCTGGATTCCGTTCTTTGGATCGACCCTGGCAGCGGAAGGCGCCGGAGCCGCCGCCTGGCGCACGATCTTCGGCATCATGGGACCATACAGCCCTCTTGTCGCCGCGCTCCTCACCCGTCTCCTGATCGCGCGGGAAGGCCTTCGGGACGCCCACCTGGGTTTTCGACGGGTGCGCCGGCATTTTTGGCTCCTGGCCGTGGCGCTCCCCTTCTTCTGGAACGGCATTCAAGACGTCGCGCAGGTGATCTTCGGATTCGCCGAAGTGCAGTGGGCGGAGCTCCCGCGCGGGCTGTATCGAGTTCCGATCAATCTCTTCGGGGGACTCCTCATCTTCATCGGCGAGGAGTTCGGTTGGCGCAGCTACCTTCTGGAGAAGCTGCGTCCGCTGGGGCGGTGGAGAGCTCTCGCCATCAGCGGCGTTCTCTGGTCCGCGTGGCACATGCCGCTGCTTGTTCTCCCGAACGGAATCTACGGCGCCGGAAAGGATGCCGCGGGGGCGGCCGCGGCCGCGCTCGTCTTCATCCTGCTCGGATTCATCATTGGCTGGCTGTATCTCGAATCGGGGAGCGTGTGGCCCTGCGTGCTCCTCCATTCATTCAACAATCTGATCTCTCTCGAGCTCTTTCGCGAGGCGTGGTCGCAGAAACTGGAGCCCTCCCTGTTCCAGAGTTCACTCATGGCGCTCGGTCCCATTCTGCTCGTGTGGGCCGCGCTCTTCCTCGGCGGCCGTTTTGGAACCGAATCGAAGGTCAGACCTTGAATTCGATACGTCCTCTGAACACCGGCTCCTTGGCCTTCAGAAAGATGAGCTTCACTTCCCATTCGCCGGGCATGACGACGTTGACGGGGAGGAGATAGTCGCCCTTCTTGTTCAGCTTGAACGGCACTTCTCCGGAATCGTGCGCCGATCCCATTGAGGGCATGCCCGAGATGCCGACGACGTCGATGCTCTTGATCTGCGCGCCTATCTTGTCGAAGAGCTGGACCTTGAGGATCGCCGTGCCGAGCTTTGGCTTCTTGTCGAATTTGTACGTGAAATATATGCTGTCCCCGATCCAGCACTTCTTGCCGGAAGAGGGGAGATCGGTGTAGACTGGCTCCTGCACGATCGCGCCTCCATAGGGCGGCTTTCTGACCTCGTGAGGCTTTAATACCCGAGGCGTCTGCTGAGCGAGCGAACCCGCGGCGAGCGCGAGCACGAGCAGCGCTGCAATCGTCAATCTCGTCATCATGTTAATGGACCTCCTTTCAAAGACCGATACTCCTTGACGGCGCAATAGAGAACCGGAGCCATGAACATCGTGATCACCTCGATGGCCATGCCCCCGAAGGATGGGAGCGCCATCGGAAGCATGATGTCCGACCCACGGCCCGTGGAGGTCAGCACCGGTAGCAGCGCCAGCACGGTAGTCGCCGTGGTCATCAGGCAGGCGCGAATCCGCCGCTTGCCGGCATAGACCGTGGCTTCCCGGATCTCAGCTATGGTTGCAGGCTTGACCTTGGCAAACCGCTGATCCAGGTACGTGCAAATGACAACGGCATCATCCGATGCGATTCCGAACAGCGCCAGGAAGCCCACCCAGATGGCGATGCTCATATTGATGGTGTGTATCTGAAACAGGTCGCGCAGATCAACGCCGAAGAGCGTGAAATTCAGGAACCACGGCTGTCCATACAGCCAGATGAACAAGAGACCGCCGCCCCAGCAAACGAATATCGTGCTGAAAACCAGCGATGTGGTAATCACGGAACGGAACTGGAAGTAGATGAGCATGAAGATGATGAACAGCGTCAAGGGCAGGACAATCGCCAGGGTTTTCTGGGCATGGATCTGGTTCTCGTAGCTCCCGGCAAACCGGTAGGTGACCCCGGGCGGCAGATTCAACTCGCCCGAGGCTTTCTTCGATTTCAGGTAGCGTTGGCACGCTTCGACCACGTCCACTTCGGCATAGCCGGGTTTCTTGTCGAAGAGGACATAGCCGATCAGGAAAGTATCTTCGCTCTTGACGGCTTCCGGTCCCCTGACGTAGCGGATTTCCGCCAGTTGCGTGAGGGGAATCTGGGCGTCGTCCATGGCGGGAATCAGCACGCGCCCCAGCGTCTCGATCTGGTCGCGCAGTTCGCGCAGATAGCGCACGCGCACGGGGAAGCGCTTCCGGCCCTCCACCGTGGTGGTGAGGCGAATGCCGCCGATGGCCACCTCGATCACATCCTGAACATCCGCGATCTGCATGCCGTACCTGGCAATGGCTTCGCGGTCGATGTCGATCTCGAGGTACGGTTTGCCGATGATCCGATCGGCGATCACGGCGGAGGGTTCGACTTCGGGAACCTCCTTGAGGAAGCGTTCGATTTCCAGCCCGGCGCGTTCGACGCTGTCCAGATCAGGCCCTTTGACTTTCACCCCCATCGGCGCGCGCATGCCGCTCTGAAGCATGACAATTCGCGCCGCAATCGGTTGAAGCTTGGGCGCTGTGGTCGCTCCGGGCATCTGAGCCGCGAGCACGATCTCTTTCCAGATGTCATCCGGACTCTTGATGTGATCGCGCCATTGCCGGTAGGGCCGTCCGTGCGGGGCCGGAATCAGCTCCCCATTATCGCGGACGAAATCCCGGCGTTTCTTGTCGTAGCGGAACGTGATCCGGCGGCCTTCTTTGTCGGCGATGTATTCGGTCTTATACGTGATGATGGTTTCGATCATATTGATCGGGGCCGGGTCCAGCGCGGTTTCGGCGCGTCCGATC
>JBAZPL010000051.1:0-14488 GCA_041648155.1 Candidatus Krumholzibacteriia bacterium | reverse complement strand
TCGACCGCGATCTTTCCCCAGGAAACAGCCTCATCGAATGTGCAGCCGCTGAGCCCCCCCCAGTGGGGCGGATCGGCGACGAACTGGATCGCATAGCGGTGTCCGTCGACGGGTCTGCCGAGGATGTTGTTCGTGACCTCGGTCTGCTGGATGAAATTCTTCGGCGTTCCTCCCCCGACGTAGATCACCATCGTCGGCTTCATCGCCGCGATGCGCGCCGTCTCCTCGACGTCGCCGATCATGTCGAAAATGACCTTCGGCGTGCGCTCGGCGAGCCCGATGCCGATCGACGAATCTCCGATCGCGGGGCAGTAGACCGGCACGCCCTTCCGGTAGGCGGCGCTCAGGATTCCCTGCTGCCCCTTCGAAAGGCGGTTCGCCTCCTTGCCGAGCAGATGGAGAAACTCCCTCGTCGTGTACGGCCGCTCCTCGAGCGTCTTCGTCGCCCACTTCCCGATCTGCTTGTCGAGGCTCTGGAATCCCTCCTCGTCCGCGAAGGTGTCGTAGATCCGGTCGACCATCTCCTCGCGGAGCTTCGCGTCATCCACGTTCGGGGTGCCGAGATAGTGGTAGCTCCCTGCGGTCTCGTAAAAATCGTGGTAGAGATTGGCCCCCGTGGATGCGATCACGTCGATGAACCGGTGCTCGATGAGCGTCACGAGCACCTTGCGCATGCCCGCCGGCACCATGGCGCCCGCGAGGCCGAGCATGACGATGATGTCGTCGTCGAGCGCCTCGGCCCAGATGCGCGCCGCGTGCGCGAGGCCCCTCGCCTGGAAGCTGCACCCTTCGAGACCCTCGAGAAGCTCGTCGCACGTCATGCCGGCCTTGAGCTCGATCGGTCGCGTCGGATGGGTGAGGTATTTACGCTTCACGGTGCAACTCCCTCCTGATGTGTCTCGAAATCGCCTCGTAGACGATCTTCGCCGCGATGAAATTGGACGTTTCGTCGTGCTCCACGGGTGCGAGCTCGACCGCGTCCATCGCCACGACGCGCTTGTTCTCGAAAACGAACGAGAGCAGGTCCATCAGCTCGTCCCACTGGAGCCCGCCGGGCTCGGGAGTGCCGACGGCGCGGAGAATCGAGGGATCGACCGCGTCGAAATCGATCGAAAGGTACACGGGATCGGGAAGCCTCCGGATCGCCTCCCATGCGCCCTCGCTCCACCACCCGAAGACCCTCGTTCCGTCGCAGCCGCGCAGAAAATCGCGCTCTTCGCTCGAGTAGCTCCGCACGCCGATCTGGACGAGCTTCCCGAACGGGAGCGAATTCCGCGCCGCGCACGCATGGCTTTCCTTCTCGCCGAGGTACTGCGCGCGCATGTCGGCATGCGCGTCGAGCCACACGACGCCGAGCGATTCGTAGCCGAGACCTTCGAGAATCCACGGAGTGATCGAGTGCTCGCCGCCGAGAAAGCAGGGAAACGTCTCGCGAAAAAAATCGCGATGAGCGCGCACGAACGAAACGAGATCATCCTTGCACGCGATCTTCTCCCGCAGGGTGACGATCCCCGTTTTCTCGAGATCGAGGTCGAGCGCGGAGTTATAGAACTCGATCTGCATCGAGGCGTCGAGAATCGCCTGGGGAGCCCGGGCCGTTCCCCTGCCGTACGACGCGCTCCATTCGACGGGAACAGGGATCACGGCGACGCGATCCTTGTTCGCTCCCGAAACTTCTGTGCCGAGAAAATCGAACGTCCGTTCCATCACCGGCTCTTGTAGCTGCAAAACACCGCCGCGGCGACGACGGTGGTCCACATGCCGTCCTTGCCGAGCGACGTCTGCGTAATGTTCGTCGTGCGGACAATCTGCCCCGCGATCTTCCATTCCTGTTTCCGCTCGTTCCACGCTCTCGTGAGATCGATCTCGATGCCGAGGGTCGAGGCGAGCATCGTCGCGGCGAGATCCTCGGTGTAATCGCCGAGCTCCTCCTGCCGCTTTCCGAAGGCGTGATGCTCGGAGATATATCCGTACCGCTTCCGGTCGGTCGGTATCGCAACGCCGATCGCGGAGCCGACGAGGCGTCTCTGCTCGTCCGTGTGGTTGGTGCTCAGCACGCAGTACACGATCTCCCCCGGATGGAGCATCGAAGCGCCTCTCGTGCGCGGGATCAAAACACAATGAGGCGGAAAGATGCTCGAAACGTGGACAAGGTTGAACTGCGACAACCCCGCGGCTCTCAGCGCAAGCTCGAAGCTCGTGAGCTTTTCCTTGTGTCTCCCGGCGCCGCGCGTCAGGAATATCTTGTCGGGGACCTTTCCCTCCACGGAGTACCTCTTTTCGAAATGGTGCGATGTGTGTGCGTTCTCGCCGTGATGCCTGAACCGCCGCCTTCCGCAGACTGATTCGGTTCGAGTGCATTATGACCGAGGCACGGGCATTGTCAACGCCAAAATAAAACGGGAACGGCCGATGCCGTTCCCGTTCATTAGCACTCTCAAGCTACGATATCAAGAAGACGTGCTATTTCTTGGCTTTTCTGCGAACTTTGCGCTTCGCTTTCGCCTTCACTGCCTTCTTCGCCTTGGCTTTGCCCTTTGCTTTCTTCTTGGGCTTCGCTTTGGTCTTGGCTTTCTTTTTGGCTTTTGGCATTTCTCCCACTCCTTTGTGAAAGTTGAAAGCCCGCCATCGCCTCTATTGCATGCGTTGCTTCTTTCAATCGGGAGCTTGTGATGTCGCGCAACGCATGCACCGAATTAATTGTGCACATGTTATTCATTGGAGAAAAAATGTGTCAAGACTTTTTAAAATTATTTGAAAAATATTTTTCGTCGCCGCGTTGCGCCGAGCGAGATGAACACGCGATCGCGCGCGCCGTCACGCGACGCCGATTCGAAACGGCGCGGCTCGCATTGACACGCGTCCTCCGCGTTGTTATATATAGTCCGACTGTCTTGCGCGCGACGCGCGAGCAACGCAGGGAGCGTATACGATGCGGCACGAAGCGGTATTCATGCGGAGCGACGACGCGCTCATCGCCTTTCTCGCGGAGCGTCTCGGCGGTGTTTTCGCGCGGGGCGACCGCGTGGCGATCAAGCTTCACATGGGAGAACCGGGCAACAAATACTTCATCGCCGCGCCGCTGGCGAAGCGCGTCGTCGATTGCATCGCCGCCCTCGGGGCGACACCGTTCATCTTCGATTCGCCGGTCGTATACTCGAGCCCGCGCGACAGCGAGCGCCGCTACCTCGGCACGGCGGCCGCGCACGGCTACTCGAGGGAGGAGCTCGGGTGCCCCGTCGCCGTCTCGAACGCCGGCAGCTCCGCGAAGGGCTCGCACATGACGTACCGCATCTGCAAGGACCTGCTCAAGGCGGACGGCGTGCTCCTCCTCACGCACGTCAAGGGGCACGTCGCGTGCGGCATGGGCGGCGCCGTCAAGAACGTCGGCATGGGATGCGTGGCGAAAGAAACGAAGGGCGCGATCCACAAGGGGGGCGAGCCGGTCTATTCGGAGGGATGCACCCGGTGCGGCGCGTGCGTCGAGAACTGTCCGACGGGGAACATCGCCCTCGATCCGGCGGGCCCGCGCTTCGGCGTCACCTGGTGCCCGGGCTGCAGCAACTGCGTCCTCGTCTGCCCGGCGCAGTGCATCCGGCCTCGCGTCGCGACATTCGATGAGCTTCTCGCCGAATCGGCTGCGATCGCGCACGGGAGATTCAAGAAGAAGTATTCCGTAAACGTTCTCAAGAATATTTCGAAATTCTGCGACTGCATGTCGGACCCGGGACCTCTCATCGCGAAAGACATCGGATTCGTGTGCGCGGACGACATGGTCACGGCGGACGCCGCCACGCTCGAGGTGATCGCGAAGGAGACGGGACGCGAGGACATCTTCGCCGAGCAGCACAAGCACTCTCCCTGGGGACACGTGCGGGCGGCGGCGCGCTTCATGGACGTGGACACCTCGATCGCCGTGAAGGAGATCTGAAATGGCGGGGCATGCGTTCGTGTTCGCGGCGCTGGGCCCGGGCTTCAGGGGCGTTCTGGACGTTCTCGTCGGAAATCCGATCCTCCTCCTCTTTTCGGTGATCGGGCTCGGATACCTCGTGGGGAACATCAGGATCTTCGGCTTCAAGCTCGGCGTGGCCGCCGTCCTCTTCGTCGGAATGGCCTTCGGCGCCATCGACGAGCGCCTCGCCCTTCCCGACTATATCTATGTCATCGGCCTTGTCCTCTTCGTGTACGCCATCGGGCTTCAGTCCGGCACCGGTTTCTTCGCCTCGTTCCGCAAGAGGGGCCTCAGGCTCAACCTTTTCGCCGTCGCCGTCCTCTGCGCGGGAGCCGCGCTCGCCGTGGTCCTCAAGAACGTCATGGGGCTTTCGGCGCCGAGCGTCGCCGGACTTTTCTGCGGAGCCCTCACCAACACGCCGGCCCTCGCCGCGACCGTCGAAACGATCGAGAACATGAAGGGCGCGCTGCCCCCCGAAGCGCTGAAGCTCTACCTCGAGAGCCCCGTGGTCACCTTCGGGCTCGCGTACCCCTTCGGCGTGCTCGGCGTCATTCTCTGGTTTTTCTTCTTCATCAAGATCTTCAAGATCGACTTCGCGAAGGAAGAGGCCGCGAGGCTCCAGGAGTCGGGCGCGGCCGGCATCGTCAACAGAACGTTCAAAATAACGAACCCCGCCATGGACGGCAAAACAGTCGCTGAAGCGCTCGTGGCGCTCGGCGGGCCCGGATTCGTCCTGAGCCGCATCAAGCAGGGAGACGCGATCTCGGTCGTTCTCCCGGGCACGATTCTCTCGCTCGGAAATCTCATCGTGGCGGTCGGCAATCCCGACACGCTCGAGCGGGCACGCATCATCTTCGGCGAGCCGAGCGCCGAGCATCTTCCCGAAACGGCCGGGAACATCTCCTACCGGCGCATCTTCGTTTCGAACAAGAAAGTGATCGGCAAGACCCTTCGCGAGCTCGATCTCCACAAGCTCTTCGACGCGACGATCACGAGGCTCCGGCGCGGCGACGTCGATTTCGTTCCGTCCCCCGACACGATCCTCGAATCGGGGGACCGCATCCGCGTCGTCGCTCAGCGCGGCAATCTCGACGCGATCTCGAAGTACTTCGGCGACTCGATCCGATCGATCTCGGAGACCGATTTTCTCTCGCTCTCGCTCGGCGTCGTTCTCGGGGTGCTCCTCGGGATGATCGCCTTCCCGCTCCCGAACGGAACGGTATTCCGCCTCGGCTTCGCGGGAGGCCCGCTCATCGTCGGTCTCGTCCTCGGCAAGCTCGAACGGACCGGGCCGATCATCTGGGGTCTCCCCTACACGGCGAACCTCGTCCTCCGTCAGGTCGGGCTCGTGTTCTTTCTCGCGGCGATCGGAACGAAGGCCGGCCCGGGTTTCGGCGCGACCTTCAGGACGGGCGGCTGGGGGCTCATCGCGGCCGGGGCGCTCATCACGAGCCTAGTCGCCGTGGCGGCGATTCTGGCCGGCTACAAGTTCCTGAAGCTTCCGATGTCGGCGGTCATGGGCGTCGTCTCGGGGATGCACACGCAGCCCGCCTGCCTCGCCTACGCGAACCAGCAGGCGGGAAACGAGCTGCCGAACATCTGGTACGCCGCGGTCTATCCCGCCTCCATGATCGCGAAGATACTTCTGGCGCAGATCATCGTCTCGTTCCTTCTCGTATCCTGAGAACCGCACCCTGACATTTGCAGCCGTTGACTTCGTCCGCGTTTTGCCGTACAATTGACGCCATGAAGAAGCTTGTCGCGCTCGTCTTCGCCGTTCTCATCCTCGCCCCCTCCCTCGCGCGGGCGATCGACGTATTCGTCCAGGCGGAGGACTTCACGAGCTCGAACAATATAATGCCCGAAAATATCCGCGCGTACAACAGCGCGCTCCTCGGCCTCGACTACGAGGGAGAATGGGCCGAGTTCCAGGTTCCCGCCTCTGGATTCGGGACATACCTGCTCTCGATGCGTTGCTGGGGCAATCTGAACTCGCCGTACCTGTTTCATCTCGTCACGAAACCGGTCCAGGGGGAGGACCCGCAGACGATCACCCTGAGCTTCGCCGGCAAAGGGTACTGCGGCAGTTGAAGCACCTCCATACTGGTCTTCGGTGGAGACCTCGTCAGAATCTTCGAATCGCCGCTCACCTTCAGGTTCGTATTCGTGGCGGGAGACGCCGGCGCGTGGATCGACTGGTTTGACTTCTCGTCGGTGAACGCTGCCGAGAGCCAGTCCTGGGGAGCAATCAAGAGCCTGTTCCGCTAGGCCTCAGGGCCGCGCGCGCCGGAATTCAATCGAGGAACAGCTAGAATTCAATCGAGGAATAGAGCGAGTACATGTCCGTCCCGGATTCCGTCGTATCGGGCACCGTTTCGGTGTAATCAATCCGTTCGTACCGGAGCCGTACGGCGCCGATTTTCTCGAACTCGTAGCGAAGCTCCCCGACGATTCCCCTCCGGGACGAGCGGGCCGGTGAAATCTCTCCATCCCGCCACATCTCTTTCTCAAGCCAGCCGAGCCCCGCACCGAGACTCCTCCAGAGGCCGAGATCGAGCGACGCGCCGGAGAGGGAGATCTGCTTCCGTTCCGTGGCGGGCGGGGAGACGTCCGCCTCGCGCAGCCTCTTATAGAAGAGAGAGAGCGTTATACGATCGCCGAGAAGCGGCGCGCGCGCGGACGCGCGGATACCCTCGGTGTTTTCCTCGTACGAAAGGGCGGAATACGGCGTCGAGAATCCGCGGGCGAGGCACAGGTAATCCACGAGGATGGAAGGGCCCAGCGGCTTTTCTATCGCGATCCCCCCGCGTCCGCCACCCCCTCTGCGCGACACGTCCGCGAGACCGCCCGCCGTCATGAGGCCGCGCTCGTCGGTGTCGTTCCACGCAATGATCTCGCCGCGCAGACGCGCGTACCGCACGAGCGGCGCCTCCGCCGTAAAGCTCAGAGTCCGCGTGCTGATCCAGGGATCCTCGGAAAGATAGTCGAGCCCGTAGAAATCCACCGAGCACCGGTTTTCGAAGCTCGCGATCGCGTGCGCGCCCGCTTTCCAGAACGACCCCGTCCGCTCGTCAAGGCGCTGCCATCTCCACTCGAATCCCGCGATCTCCTGGGAATACCGGGCCCGCTCCTCGCCGCCGAAGCGGTACGCCGAATAGCTCGTCTCGATCGCCCGCCGCGGTATCGCGTAAAAGAGACGCACTTCACAATCGAACGCGGCGTACGAGGCGAGCGCCCCCTCGACCGTGAGATCGGGCCCGAGCTCCTCGAGGCTCTCGACGAGGATCGCTCCCGCGGTGGGGCCGCCGCATCCGCAGCCCGTGTCCCCTCCGACGCGCGGGCTGTCGTCCCAATCCCAGCGCATGAGGGTAAACGGCGTCATGGAGAGATCGTAGTATCCGATTCTGACGCGAAATGCCGCCGCCTCGATCTCGGCGAACGCGCTCCCCCACTCCGAGCCGAGGTAATCCGGACCGGAAGCGAGGACCTTTTTTCCTTCGTTGCTGATCCTGAGGAGCCCTCCTGCGCGGAGACCCTTCGCAAGCCTCATCGACGCCTCGACATCGAGCCGGTACTGAACGCCGCGTTGCGGATTCACCGGCTCGCCGTAGAGTCCCGTCGCGTCCACACCGCGCGCATCGACGGCGAGCAGACGGATACGATGGAGCCCGTGATAGGAAAAGGTTTTTCCCTCCCCCGGTGCTCCGGGTGAGATGGGTGCGCCGGGTGAGCCGGGCACGCCCGGCGCCGTCCCGCTCGTCGCGGCCGGGCTCTCCCCCTGCCGCAGCATCTCATCCATCGCCGCACCGGTGTCCCCCTCCGGGTCGAATCGCACCCCAAGAACGGCGCCTCCCTTCCCGACGAGGCATAGTGTGAACGTTTCGAAAGGGATGCCGTAGCTCGCCGACACCATCCCTCCCGCATCCTGCGCCTGGGGAAACGTGATGCCGTTCGACTCGATCACTCCCCGCGCCGCGAGCCGGTCGCGGTCCTCGGCGTTGATCCCGAGGACGGCGATATCCTCCCCGCCGTACGTTCGATAGAAGCGCTCGCAGCCGAGGAGCGCTTCGACGCAGTGCGGGCAGCTCGAACGCCAGAAAACGATGAACGTGTACTCGTGTTTCGAAAAGAGCTCATCCGACAGCGCGCTCCCCGCGCCGTCCATGAGCGGCAATTCGAACGGGGGCGCCGTTTGACCCGGATCGACCGCAAGGGCAGGTGATCCCGCGAACACGCTCGCTGCGAGCGCGATCGCGGCCCCCAGGCGAAGTCGTGCATTCATGAACGTCGCCTCCCTGTTCCGTTCCACGTTGAAGGTTACGCGCGGCCCTATTATATTCGTACCTTCGAGGCTCTCAAACACATTTTGCGGGAATGCCGGAATGAACATCGACCAGCAAATGAATAAAGAGATCGTGAGACTTTCCGGACCGGTCATGATCGGCATGCTCTCGCATACGATGATCCAGATCGTGGATACGGCGATGGTCGGCAGGCTCGGGATCGCCCAGCTTGCCGCGGTCGGCCTCGGCTCTCTCTTCCTGCACGTCACGGTCCTCGCTTTCGGATCCCTCGGCGTCGGCACGCAGGCGATCACGGCGCGGCGGCACGGCGAGAAGCGTTTCGACGAGTACCCGCGAATCGCGCTCAACACGTTCGCTCTCGCCCTCGCCGTCGGAATCCCCGTCTCGATCGCGGGCGGCTTTCTTACCCCGTGGATCTTCCCGAAGCTCGCGGCCGACCCCGCCGTCGTGCGCGACGGGATCGCTTATATGAGCATCCGGTTCAGCGGCCTATTCTGCGTCATCGCGATGATGGCGCTCGGCGGTTTCGCGTACGGCGCCGCCCGCGTCAAGATCGACATGATCGTTTCGGTAGCGGTGAACGGCTGCCACATCCTTCTCAACTATCTCCTCATCTTCGGGCACGCGGGATTCCCGCGTCTCGAGGTTCGGGGCGCGGCGATCGCGTCGGTGATCAGCACGGGCCTCGGAGTCCTTTTCTACCTCTCCCTCGTCCGCTTCCGGATTCTCGGCCGGCTGCCGGCCTCCCTCCCCCGCGCGCGGCTTTCGAGGCCGCTCATGGCCCGGATAATCAGGATATCGGGGCCCCGCGCCGTCCAGAGCATGACAATCGCCGGATTCCTCATATTCTTAAGCCTCATCGGAAGGATCGGCGTCGGCGAGCTCGCCATCAGCAACATCATCATCAAAGCATTCGATTTCTCGTTTATGATCGGACTCTCTATCGGAACGGCGTCCGCGGCCCTCGTCGGACGAAGCCTCGGGGAACGCAATCCCGCCCTCGCAGCGCGATACGGCTGGCACTCCGTCGCGATCGGCTCCCTCGTCATGGGGATCATCGGAGCTTCATTCGTTTTCTTTCCCCGGGAGATCATGGGCGTTTTCACGAGCGATCTCGCGGCGATCGAGAAGGGGGCCGTTCCGTTCAGGCTTCTCGGCGCATTCCAGTTCATCGACGCGGTCGGCATCATCCTCTCCCGCACCCTCCAGGGCGTCGGCGGCACTCTCTACGTGATGATCGCCGAGATGGCGTGCATGGGGGGCGTCCTCATCCCGTTCTCTTACGCGTCGGTGGAGATCTTTCATGCGGGACTCCTCGTCACGTGGTGCGCGATCTATCTCTACATCGTCTGTTTCGCCGGCGCGATGGCATGGAAATTCAGGGAAGGCGGCTGGAAGCGCATCGAGATATGAGAGAGGTCCACGCGCAGGAATGGCCGGACGGCTTTTCATTGACATTGTCGCTCTATGTCATTATATTACTGCATGAGTATATAGGAATATTAAAAAGGGCGGCCCGATGACGTTCGATTCCGAATCCATGCCGTTCGAGCTCGTGGCGAGGCGCCTCAAGGCGCTCGCCGACGCGTCCCGCCTGTCCGTGCTGCGGCGTCTCTGCGCCGGCGAAAAGTGCGTGACGGAGCTCGTCGATGAAACGGGTCTCGGCCAGGCGAACGTCTCGAAACACCTCCGCATTCTGCTCGGAGAGGGATTCGTGCTCACACGCAGGGATCGCCGAAACGTGTTCTACCGTCTCTCGAACGGGATGAGCGAGGAGATATGCGCAATCATCTGCAGGTCAATACAGGAAAAAGCGGCGAACGAGAAGCGCGTGCTCGCTCGCTTTCTGAACCGGAAACCCGCGCGAAAGGCCGGTCGAGATACATGATCAAGGTTCTGATATTTCTCGCGGTATGGATCGTCGTCATGAAGTTCGTTCTCCCCCGGCTCGGCGTGCCCACCTGAATGTCGCAGACATGCGGGATCGGGGACCGATCCACAAAGAATGAGCACGACAAAGAAGAGGAAACAAAGAAGTAGGCGCGATGCCCATATTCGAATATGAATGCAGAAAATGCGGCAAGCTCTTCGAGGAGCTCGTCATGAGCGCGGCCCAGGAGATCGCGTGCCCCTCATGCGGTTCCGCCGACATCGAGAAGCTCATCTCCCGGATCGCGAAGAATTGCAGCGGATGCTCCTCGTCGGGAGGCGCCTCCTGCGGTCCCACCTGAGGAGGCTGTTGAAGCGGCGGTCGGCCGCATGCGAAAACACGAAGCCCGGGAGAACGGCGATTCTCCCGGGCTTTTGTTTCTGGTAGCCCCTAGGGGAGTCGAACCCCTGATTCTTGGCTGAGAACCAAGCGTCCTGACCACTAGACTAAGGGGCCACCTTGCCGATCTGGCTGGGGAGGGAGGAGTCGAACCCCCATCAACTGATCCAGAGTCAGTTGTCCTGCCATTAGACCACTCCCCAATGGCTTAGAGAAATTAAGAAATAAGCCGCAAGAAATCAACCCCTCTTTTTCACGCCCGGATCCGGCGGCCCTCCCGCGGGTGGGATCTGCCGCGCCGCCGGGGCGGTGGAACGGCTCCTACGATCCGGGAATCCCCTTCGCGCCGAGCGCCGAGGCCGAGCGAAGCCGCTCGATCGTTTTCGCTTTTCCGAGAAGAACGATGACCCAGAAGATATCCGGCGACACGGTCTTGCCGGTAAGAGCGACCCGGCTCGGATGAATGAGCTCTCCCGCCTCGATGGTGAGGCGTTCGGCGAGGCCCCGGAGCGTCTCCTCGACCGTGGCGCGGTCGAAATACTGGAGCTTCTCGAATTCGTCGGCGAGCGCGGAGAGGCGCGCGCCTGCTTCCTTCGTCATGAGATGGTTGTGCACCGCCGCGTCGTCCCGCGCGTAATCGTCCCGGTAGAAATAGCGCATGAGATCGGGAACGTCCTTGAGAAGCTTGAGCCTGTTCCCCAGGGTTTCGATGATGAGCGCGAGACGCGGAATCTCTCTTGCATAGGCGCGCCTTCCCGCGTCGGGCGCCTCGGCCCGCGCCGGTTCCTTCCCCGGCACGAGCTTGAGATCGACGGGGCGGGAAAGGTCGACCTCGAACGACGGCGGCAAGAGCCCTTCCCCCTCGAGAACGCCGTACACGAGCTCGACCTTCGCTGCCGGGGGAAGCGTCTTGAAATGCTCCGCGTTGATCCATTCCATCTTGCCGAGATCGAAAACGGCCGGGTTGCTCGAGACCTTCTTGAGCGAAAAGGCCTCGATGAGCGCCTTGAGCGTGAAGAGCTCGCGCTTGCCGTCGTATGACCAGCCGAGGAGCGCGAGGTAGTTGACCATCGCCTCGCTCAGGTAGTGCTGTTCGCGGTACGAATCGACCGAGGTCGCGCCGTGGCGCTTGCTGAGCCTCGTCTTGTCGTGCCCGAGAATCATCGGAAGGTGCGCGAACTTGGGGAGACGGTACCCGAGCGCGTCGAAGAGGTGCACCTGCCGCGGCGTATTCGAAATATGGTCGTCGCCGCGGATCACGTGGCTGATCTTCATGTGGCCGTCGTCGACGACGACGGCGTAGTTGTAGGTCGGCCGCCCGTCCGATTTGATGAGGACGAAATCGTCGAGATCCGTGTTCGCGAAAGTGAAATCCCCTCTGATAACGTCCCGGAAGCGCACGTCCCCCTCGATCGGCATCCTGAACCTGATCACGTGCGGAAGACCGCGACCGAGCTTCTCGTCGATCTCGGACGGATTCAGATCGCGGCACGTGCCCTGGTATTTCGGGGGGAGCTTCTTCGCTTCCTGCTCGACCCGCGCCGCGTCGAGCTCCTCGCTCGTGCAAAAGCAGCGGTAGACCTTCCCCTCGCGCAGGAGCCGGTCGGCTTCGGAATGGTACAGAACGCCCCGCGCCGACTGCACGTACGGTCCGTACTCGCCGCCGGCGTCGGGCCCCTCGTCCCATTTGAGCCCGAGCCACCTGAGGCCGCGCAGGATACCCTCGTAGGACTCGCGCGTCGAGCGCGCCGCGTCGGTATCCTCGATGCGGAGCACGAAAATGCCCTGATTCCTGCGGGCGTAGAGGAAATTGTAGAGTGCGGTCCGCGCCCCGCCGACGTGGAGATGCCCCGTTGGGCTCGGCGCAAAACGTACCCGAACCATATCGTCGTGCTTTTCGATCAGATTCATCGTGCTCCCGTCCCGAAGCGGCTATCGATCGATCCGTATCCTGTCGATGAAAGCTCCGTAATCGACGCCGAACGCTTCCCGGCTCGCCTGATCGAGCGTTTTGCCTTCACCGAGCCGGTCGAGGAAGGAGAGGACCTTCTCCATCGAATGCGTCTCGAGAAGCTTCTCGAGCATCCGGTAGGCGGAGTAGTAGGCGATCCGCGAATCCCCGCGGTTCGTTCCCTCCGCGATCGCGCGTTCGATCGCTTCGGGGGCGGGATTCATGTTTCGTCCTTCGTACTGGAACTCGGGCTGCTGGATCTTGAGAATATCCGCTTCGCCGGCGATACGCGTGGCGATCGCCTCCTTGAGCCAGAATGGAGCCTTGCCCCCCGACCGGCGATTGATCGCGGCCTGCGCGATGCGATTGACGATCCCCTGCTCGCCGATCATGCGCTTGATCATGATGTCGAACGGCTCGAAGATGATCGTATCTCCCTTGATGTATCCGTAGTACCACCATTCCTTGCGCGTCATGAGAAGGTATTCGTCGAGGTCGACCGTTCCGATGAGGACGATCTTTCCGGCGGCGGGACGGCCGATCTCCTTCGCGATCTTCTCGTAGCCCGTCTTGGCGAAACCGAATACTCTTACCGCAAGGTACCGACCAACCTCGGAAGCGGGATAGCGAAGCTCGATTTGCGCATTCGCCATGACGCCTCCGTTGACGACGTGATACTCGTCGACAGTGAGATTATATCCCTCGATCGGGGCGAGAAGGGAATCGGGCACGCGGAACGCCTCCAGGCTCTCCTTCTTGTCCTTCGAGCCCTTTCCGCAGCCGAAAACGACGAGGAGCGCACACAGCGCCGCGACCAGACTCATATTTCTCATCATGATCCTTTCTTCGCGCGTCCGCGCGATCCGCGTGAGGTCTCCGACCTCGCGCGAACCTCCGTGCCGACCTTTTCTATGAGAAGCCCGCGTTCCTTTTCCCGCAACTTCAGAAATTCCTTGCAGCCGGTCCGATTCTCGTCGAGCCAGATCTTCGCGAAGGCGCCGCTCTCGATTCGCTCGTAGAGCTTCTCCATCCTTTTCTCGACGTCGTCGCCGATGAGATCCTCGCCGAATTTGAGGCTTCCGTAGGCGGCCGTGCCGCTGATGACGTCCCGCATGCCGGAAAGGCCGAGACGGGAGAAAAGATCGACGATGATCTTCACCTCGTGGAAGCACTCGAAATACGCGACCTCAGGGCTGTGTCCCTTCTTCACGAGCACGTCGAAGGCGCGCTTCATGAGGGCGCTCACGCCGCCGCAGAGCACGGCCTGCTCGCCGAAGATGTCGCTCACGGCCTCCTCCCGGAAGCTCGTTTCATACGCACCGATCCGGAGACACCCGAGCGCCCCGGCGACGGCGAGCGCGATTCTTTTGGCATCGCCCGACGCGTCGTGTTCGACACCGACAAAGCATGGAAGACCGCTTCCCTCGAGGTACGTCTCGCGGAGCCTCTCTCCCTGACCTTTCGGAGCGACAAGGAGCAGATCGAACTTCTCTCCCTCTATCCCGCCGAAAGCGACGGAGAAACCATGCGCGAAGCACAGGGCGGCGCCGGGCCTGAGAGCGCCCCGAATTTCATCATTATAGACCTCTCCCTGGACCTCGTCCGGCAGGAGCATCATGAGAATATCCGCCCGCCGGACGGCTTCGGCGACGGTCGCGACCGCGAATCCGTCCTCCTGCGCGCGCCTCCAGCCGCGCCCCCCCTCCCGAGCGCCGACGATGACGGCGCAGCCGCTGTCGCGAAGATTCAGCGCCTGCGGACGTCCCTGGTTGCCGTATCCGGCGACGGCTATCGTCTTTCCCGCAAGGATGCCGCGGTCGGCATCCCTTTCCATATATATATTCATGCGACGCTCCGTTTGCATCTCTCGACTAAGTGACTATCTATAACAAAATGGGGAAGCAGTGGCAAGACCCTTGTGGAAGAGGAGCGGGAGATCGCCGGACAGGAACGCCCGCCGGCCGCGGCGCCGAGCTTTTCCATTGACAGGGGCGATTTTTCGCCTTAATTTG
>JBAZPL010000050.1:0-14789 GCA_041648155.1 Candidatus Krumholzibacteriia bacterium | reverse complement strand
TCCCGGGAACCCCCAAGCGCGTTTTCCGCGGCGATGATCCCCTCGCGCGTCGCGACGTGCGCGAGGAGAGCTCCGCCGACGACGTCCCCCGCGGCGTATACCCCGGGGGCGGTCGTTTCCATCCGTGCGTTGACCTTGATTCCCGCGCGGTCCGCCTCGACGCCCGCCGCCTCGATGCCTGCGTCCGCGAAATACGGCCGCCTGCCGACGGAAACGAGCACGGCCTCCGCAACGATCTCGACGCCGCTTTCGAGGCTCGCGGCGACGCCCGCGTCCGTGATCTTCGCCGCCGTCACCGACGTACCGAGATGAAGCTCGATCCCTTTTTTCCGCATGAGCATCTGAAGCGTTCTCGAAATCTGCGCGTCCTCCGTCGCGACGAGACCGGGAAGCATCTCGACGATCGTGACCTTCGATCCGAAGGCGTTGAATATCGAGGCGAACTCGCAGCCGATCGCGCCTCCCCCGACGATGAGAAGGCTCGCCGGAACGCGCCCGAGGCCGAGGACGTCCTTGCTGCTCAGGATTCGCGCGCCGTCGAACGGCATGAAGGAAAGCGCCGCCTCCGAGGATCCGGTCGCGACAACGATCCTCTTCGCCGAAACCGTGCCGGCCCCTTCGACATCAATCGTCGTCCCGCTCGTGAGGCGTCCCGCGCCCCACAGCACCTCGATGCGCCGCGCCTTCATGATCTTCTCGACGCCCGAGACGAGATCCTTCACAACCCTGTTCTTGTTCGCGAAGAGGGCCGCCGCGTCGATTCCGACCGGCCCCCCCGTGATGCCGCGCCCCGCGCCCTCGCGCACTCGCTCGACGAGGTGCGCGGCGCCCTGAAGCGCTTTGGTCGGTATGCAGCCCCAGTTGAGGCAGGTGCCCCCGAGCGACTCCTTCTCGATGAGGCAAACGCGGGCACCGAGCTGTGCGGCGCGAATCGCGGCGGGATATCCCGCGGGACCGCCGCCGAGAACGAGAATATCGTATTCGCGTGCCACGCTCGATCCTCCCCCTTTAGAAGAACCGTTCCGCCTTGCCCTTGAGAAGCTTCGCCTGCGACCGGTTGAGGCGTACCTCGGTCTTGTCTGCATCCGCGAGGATCATCATGAAGTTCCCGCCCGACCAGGGAACGACGTCGGCGATTTTCCGGATATTGACGAGGTAATCTCCGCCGAGGCGGATGAACATCGCGGGGTCGATCTGGATCTCGATCTCGTCGAGGTCGCGGTAATTGGTTGCGAATTTTCCTTCGTCGGTGTGCGCCGTGACGCGGGATCCCTCGCGCCGCAGCATCGCGACGCGTTCGACGTCGAAGAGAGCGGGCTCCTCCCCCTTCTTCACGACGATGCGGGGGAGAAAGCTCGTCCCGATGCGAATGCTCTCCGCGAGCGCTCTCAGACGCTTCGCGAACTCCTCGCTCCGCGGCGCCGCGCGCCGAGCTTTCGCGAGCGCCTCGCCGAGGCGCGCGCCGTCGATCGGCTTCAGGAGATAGTCGAGCGCGTTCACCTCGAACGCCTTGATCGCGTACTGATCGTACGCGGTCGCGAAGATGATGAGCGGAATGTCCCCCGCTTTAAGAAGCTCGCCGACGACCTGGAAGCCGTTCATCTCGGGCATCTGGATGTCGAGAAACACCGCGTCGGGCCTCTTCTCGCGCACGAGATCGACCGCCTCGCGGCCGCCGGCCGCCTCGGCCACGATCTCGACGTCTTTTTCATGCGAAAGGAGAAACCGCATCTCGTCGCGCGCGAGCTTCTCGTCATCGACGATGATCACTTTGAAAGGCACGAATCCACCATCCTTGAGTCAACGGGAAAAACCAGACGCACGATGACGCCGCCTTCGCCGCGGGGCACGATCGCGAAACGTCCCGTTCCGCACGAGTAGATATTGAGGCGTTCAATCACATTCCTGAGACCGAGCCCGCGCGCGGTGAGCTCCTCGAGGCGGCAGCCTTCGAACGGAGGACCGTCGTTCTCGATCTCGATTTCGACCCCTTTGCCGGCGCCTTTCGCGCCGATGCGGAGCACCCCTCCGTCGACCCGCCGGGATATTCCGTGCTTGATCGCATTCTCGACGAGCGGCTGGAGGATCATGATCGGAACCTGCGCGTCGTTCACGAGCGGATCGATATCCTTGATCACGACGAGACGCTCGTCGCCGAAGCGCACGCGTTCGATGGAAAGATAGTCGTCGATGAACGCGATCTCCTCGCGGAGCGAGTGCGTGTCCCCGGAATCGTCGAGCGACTTGCGGAATATCGAGGCGAGCCGGCGCGTCATCTCGCGCGCCTTATCGGCGTCCGTCCGGATAAGGGCCGATATGGAATTGAGCGTATTGAAGAGGAAATGGGGATTGATCTGGCTCCGGAGCGTCGAGAGCCGCGCATGGATGAGCTGGCGTTCCTCCTCTCGCAGCAGTATCTCGAGACGGGAGTTGCTCGCCATCTTGAGCGCTATGCCGAGCGTGTACACGAGAACGACGAGATCGAGCGCGGTGAGGAAATCGTCGGCGGGAAGATACCCGTACAAAAGTCCGCGGCTCTGGAACCTTCGCAGGAGCCCGTACCGGGCCGATGCAAAAACGATGCAGAGCATGAAGGGAATCGAATTCCTGCCGAACCGCTTTCGCGAGAGCTGCGCGACGAAATCGTACAGCATGTAAAACGGATTGAGCGAAAAGCTCCATATCTCGCCCCGAGCGTGCAGGAGCGTGACGAGAGCGCCGCTCACGAATCCCGCCGTCGCGTAATACGGAAGTGCGACGTGCTCACCGAAGAGCCAGCAGACGGCGCCGATGGCCGTTCCGACTCCCGTGCCCACCCAGACGCCCCCGAGAAATCCCGCCAGCAGCGCCCCCTCGAGAGAGAGATCCATGGCGCCCTGATAGGTAAACTTCCGCACAACGACGCAGGCGATGAAGATCGCCGCGAGGAGAACGCCCATCCGCACCCGGTCCATCACCGAAACGGACCGGCCCAGAACGAAATTGGAAACAAACCGGAATCCGAGAACGAGGCTCGCGATTCCGGCCATGACGATCACGCGCAGGAGCAGATTGATGAGGAGCAGCTGTTCCGGAGTCAGGTTGACGGGCATATCGCTCCCTAGAGCCGCTGGGCGTTGATCTGCATGGTGAAGACCTCAAGTTGGCGCTTCGTACGGAAACCGGCCTCTTTGGCGTAAATGCTCCCGTCCCGAAGAAGAATATACGTCGTCGGTATCCGCCGCATCCCGCCAAAAGCCTCGACGACCTCCTCGCCGTTATAGTAGACGGAAAAAGTGGCCGGATTCTTCTTAATGAAATTCTCGACCGCCGCCTTGCCGTTCTTGTCGGTGAAGACGCCGAGAACGGCAAATCGGTAGCGCTGCAGCTTGGCCTGGAGCTTGTTGAGCTCGGCGATCTGCGCCGCGCTCTCCTTGTTCCAGGTCGCGAGGAAGGTCAGGATCACGATATCCCCCTGGTAGATCGAGAGGCGTTCGGAGCTCCCGTCGAGCGCCTTGAGCTCCACGTCGGGAGCCGACGTGTAGCTCTTGATCGTGACGTTCGGCACGGATTCGGTCTGCTCCAGCGCCTTTTGCTTCGGCTCCTCTTTCTTCTTCGCGCAGCCCGCAAGGCCGGGCATGAGTACAAGCGCGGCTGCGAGAACAAACGCCGTGCGAGCCGATCGAATCGCCAATCCATGCGGCATTTCAGCCTCCTTACTTCTTCTTGATAAGAATTCCCGCGATCGTATTCTTCTGGATCTCCTTGGTGCCCTCGTAGATCTCGGTGATCTTGGCGTCCCGGTAATATCGCTCCACCTCGTTCTCGAGGATGTAGCCGTAGCCGCCGAAGATCTGCACCGCCTCGTCGGTCACGAGCACGGCGGTCCGAGCCGCGTACAGCTTCGCCATCGAGGTGAGCTTCGGATCGATTCTCCCCTGATCGTAGTTCCACGCCGCCTTGTAGGTGAGAAGGCGGGCCGCCTCGATCCAGGTCGCCATGTCGGCAAGCTTGTGCTGCGTCGACTGGAAATCGGCGATGCGCTGTCCGAATTGCTGCCGCTGTTTCGAATACTCGAGCGCGCGCTCGAATGCGCCCTGCGCGATGCCGACGGCGGTGGAGGCGATCTCGGCGCGGCTCTCGTCGAAGAACTCGAGCACCTGGTAGAATCCCTTCCCTTCCTGGCCGATGATGTTCTCGAACGGCACCTTGACCCCGCTGTAGGAGACCTCCGCTGTCGAGGTCATCCGGATTCCCATCTTTTCCCCCACCTCCACCGAATCGAGCCCCGGTGTCCCTTTCGGCACAAGGATGAGCGACTGTCCGCGATAGCTGGGCTGCGCCGCGGAGTCGGTCTGACAGAGGGTGATGTAGATATCGGCGATCGAGCCGTTCGTGATGAAGGTCTTCGTGCCGTTGATGAGCCAGCCGTCCTTCTCCCTGACGGCGGACGTGTCCATCGCCGTGATGTCGCTCCCGTGGTTCGGCTCGGTGAAACAGCCCGCCGATATCATGGCGCCCGAGGCGATGGCGGGCAAGAAACTCGCCTTCTGCTCCTTCGACCCGTGGCGCATGATGATCTCGGAAGCGAAATCGCTGAGCGCGAGCGCCGTCCCGATGCCGGAATCCTTCCGGCAGAACTCCTCGACGACGAGCGCGTTCTCGAGGACGCCGAGCCCCTGCCCGCCGAACTCCTCGGGGAAATGAATCCCGACGAATCCGAGCTCGCACGCCTTCTTCCAGATCGACCGCGGGAAGGAGTGCTCCTTGTCGTGCTTGATCGCGAGATCCTTGTCGAATTCGCCTTCGGCGAACTCCCGCGCCGCCTGCTTGATGTCTTTCTGCTCCTTGGTCAATTCAAAATCCATGATCTCCTCCGGGTCGCTACGAGCCGATCTGTTCCTTCAATGCATCGATGATCTTGAACATGTCCTCGACGACGCCGTAATCGGCGGCGCTGAAAATCGGCGCCTTCGCATCGCGGTTGACCGCGATGAAGACCCCCGATCCCTTTATACCCGCGAGATGCTGAAACGCGCCGCTGATCCCCAGGGCGATGTATACCTTCGGCTTCACGGTGCGCCCCGAGGTGCCGACCTGCCGTTCCTTCCCCAGCCATTTCTTGTCGACGACGGGGCGCGAGCACGCGAGCACGGCGCCCAACCGGTCGGCGAGCTCCTGCGCCTTCGGAACGTTCTCGGCGTCCTTGATCCCGCGGCCGATCGAGACGAGGAACGGCGACTGGGAGATGTCGACGGCACCCGCCGCGGCCTCCCGATAGCCGAGAAACTCCGTCTTGAAAGGCGCCTTGAAGGGGGGACACGGGCAGTCGTCGATGGTGCCGGCGCTTCCCGCTTCCGCCGCGGGGGCGTAGCTCCCCGACCGCACCGTGACAAGGTAGCCGCCCGACGGAGCGAACGTGGAGCGGGAGTGGATCTTGCCGTTATAGATGCTCCGCACGACGGAAAGGCCCGCGCCTTCCATCTCGACCTTGATGCAATCGGTCGCGCACGGGCGAGCGCTCTCGACCGAAAGCCTCGGGAGAAGCTCCATTCCGAACGCCGATTGCGGGCAGAGGGTCACGAGAGGCGTTTCTCTCTCGAGAATGTCCTTGAGCACGGCGGCGTACGTCTCGTAGCGGAAATCGGCGAGCGTTTCGCTCTCGACGACGATCGTCCGGGGCAGGTATTTCGAGAGGGTATCGGCGAACGTCCTCACGCCGTGCCCGATGACGACGGCGGCCGGCTCGAGACCGGATCTGCTCTGGAGCTCGCGCGCGAGCGAAATGAGCTCGAACGTCGCGTCCCGCATCACGCCCTGCCGGTGCTCGACGATGACGAAGACCTTTGCCATCTACGCCACCCCCCCTCTTTCCTTCACGATATCGAGTATCTTTCGGGCGATCTCCGCGGGAGTGCCCTTGATCATCTCGGCTTCCTTTCCCGCCGGAGGCACGGCGAGCCCGGTGCGCTTGATACGATTCGCATTCGCGCCGATTTCGCCCGGCGCGAGCCCTATCGCGGCGGGATCGAGGACCGGAATCTCCTTCGCGCGCACCTTCCGTATCCCCATGATCGAAACGTAGCGCGGCTCGTTGATGCCGGTCTGGATGGTGAGAACCGCGGGAAGCTCGATCCTCAGCATCTCCTCGAGGCCTCCTTCGAGCTCCCTCGTCACCGTGACCGTTTTCCCCTCGAGGAGAATGGAGGTGACGAGCGTCGCGTGCGGCCACCCGAGATATCCGGCGAGCACCGGCCCCACCATCGCGTATCCGTCGTCCCCCGCCTGGGCTCCCGCGAGAACGAGATCGTAGGAACCCTTTCCGGCGACGCCGCAAAGCCCCCGCGCGATACCGTAGGGATCGGCGCCCTTGAATGAAGCATCGTCGATCATGATCGCGTTATCCGCTCCCATGGCGAGGCAGCGCCTGAGAACGTCCTCGCTGTCGGCGGAACCGATCGTCGCGACGGTCACCGTGCCGCCGTGCGTCTCCTTGATTCTGATCGCCTCTTCGACGGCGTAATTATCCCATTCGTTGATGCCGGAGGCAAGATCGTCCTCCTTGATACCCGTGCCGTCCTGTTTGAGGACGACCTCGGCATCGGCCGTGTCGGGCACCTTTTTCACGCACACGAGAATCTCCATCCGGAGACTCCTTTCTCAGCCGGCCTTGCCGCCCGGGAGGCTCTCGGCCACGAGCTCAGTGATATCCTTCACGACGATCCGGCCCTCGAAGCCCGCGGTCTTCACCGCGTCATCCATGTTGCTGAAACAGAAGGGGCACGCGGTGACGATCGTTCCGGCGCCGGTTCCGACCGCTTCGCGCACCCGTATCTCGGCGATCTTCTCGCCTTCCCCCGCCTCGACCCACATTCTCCCGCCTCCCCCGCCGCAGCAGAGGCTCTTCTCCCGCGAGCGCGCCATCTCGACGAGCCGCACACCGGGGATCGATTTCAACACGTTCCTCGGCGCGTCGTAGATGCCGTTTCGCCGTCCCAGAAGGCACGGGTCGTGGAACGTGACCGTCCGCTCCCCGCGGTTCTCGAGCGCGAGCGACCCCGAGGCGAGGATCGTTTCGAGCGCCTGCGACACGTGCAGCACCCTGCGCTCCTTCATCGACGGCCGCATGCGGGCGTACTCGTTCGTGAAGGTATGAAAACCGTGCGGACACGGCGTGACGATCTCCGTGATCCCGTACCGGTCGAACGCGTCGACGTTCCCGGCGGCGAGCTCCGTAAAGAGTCCGTCCTCCCCGACGCCCCGGATGAACTCGCTGCAGCACGCCTCGTCCTTCCCGAGAACGGCGAACCGGAGCCCCGCCGCCTTGAAAATAGCCACGGCGGAGCGCGGCACTTCCTGCAGCCGCGAGTCGTAGGCGAACGTGCAGCCGACGTAGAAGCAACGCGATTCCTTCGCGCCTTCGGAAAGCACGGGAACGTCCAGCCCCGACGCCCAATCCATCCGCTTCCCCTTCGCCCCTTGCCACGGATTCTTGAACTTGTAGACCGATTCGAGCATCTCCTGGATGTTGACCGGCACGTCCTCGCCTCCCTCGACGCGCGCGGCGCGGATCTCCCGGATCACATCCATCGGGCTTATCGCGCTGGGACATTCACGCCGGCAATGGCCGCATGTCGTGCAGAACCAGACCGGATCCCCCTCGACGGCATTGGCCTTTGCGAGCGCCTTCGAGAGCGCCGCTTCGCCGGCGCGGCGCGGCATAAGGCCGAATCCGCCCTTCCGGCGCGCGAAACGCCCCGTCTCGTCGATCACCTTCCGGGGGGAGAGCGGTTCCTTCGCGATGCTGCTCGGGCAGACGACGGCGCAGCGGTTGCACTGCGTGCACGCGTCGCACATGACGAGATGACGGAAGCTGAAATCGCTCTTCAACGCCTCCCGCTCCTCGAGAGAGAGGTACGAATTGAAGCGCATCCCTTCGAGGGTCAGGTTGACGCTCGCCGCGAAAACGTGGATGAACTTGGAAAACGGGAAATAGGCGATGAGGAACAGGCTCGCCGCCGCGTGAATCCACCACCACAGCCGGTGCGCGGCGAGAGCCTCCGGCACGGACAGGCCGGAAACACCCGCGATCCATTGCCCGACCGGCGACGGCTCGCGCCACGGAAGCGTTTCGGCGCGAAGCCTGAATCCTTCGACCATGAATCCCGTCAGCGCGATGAAGAAGAGGAGCGCGAGCACGGTCGTGTCGCGCGCGATCGTGACCATCTTCTCGCGTTTGAAAACGTATCGCCGGAGATATGCGAGCGCCACGCCGGCCATGAGGGCGACTCCGGCGACGTCGAGCACGAACGCATAGGCAAGATAGAGGTCGCCCCTGAGGTAAGAGATCATCCAGTGATCGATCGTCGAGAGGGCAGTGCCGAAAAAGAGAATAAGAAATCCCCACATAATGCACACGTGCGTGATGCCACCGAGGGGGTCCCCTTTGAAGATCGACGTATTCAGGAAGATGCGCTGGAGAACGAGCCCCGGGTCGAAGCCGCCGTCGCGCTTCTCGCGCCACCCCGAGCGCCAAAACTGCCAGCGCCGGAGTAGGCCGTACAGACAAATGGCGGTCGCTACGGCCGCAAGTGAATAAAAAATATAGTGATAGCCGATATTCCAAAAGATTTCACGGAAAGGCTGCTGCATTGCTACCCCCTGTTAGGGTGAATGTGGGCCATGGTATCAAATGCGAAGCCCGGAAATCAACCATATACTTGACGGGCGTTCAGTTAGCCGATGCACAGGCGGCCGCCCGAGGGGAATCGTCCCGAAAAGAGAAAAGAATTCCCAAAATTGCCTACTTCACAATCATTTCCGCTCCATATGGAACGGTATTTGCGGAAAGATACGTTCGGAGGAATGCGATGAAATTTCATGTGATTATGTGCGTGATCGCCCTGACGTTCGTCTCGGGACTCGCCGGGGCGCAGCCGGAGTCCACTCCCCGCGTGCAGGCTGAAGCGCTCTTCGTCGACGCGCAGAAGGCCCTTTCGCGCGGAGACTACACGGAAGCGGAAAGGCTGCTCAAGAAAGCGCTCACGAGCGATCCCGCATTCACGTCGGCCATCTGGCAGCTCGCGCAGATCTACGAGTCGCGCGGAGAGCTCGATTACGCGCGGGAGCTCCTCATCCGTGGTCTGAAACAGGACCCCGGGGCCTCCTGGGCTCGGGAAAAACTCGTGCAGATCGAAAGCTCCCTCGCGCGCACGATCTTCGCGGAGGCGCGCGGATATCTGAACTCGGGAGAATACGACCTCGCAATTCCCAAATTATCGGCGTATCTCGGGCTCAAGCCCGATGATCCCGCTGCGCTCGTCGCGATGGCGAAGTGCCATCTCGAGAAGGGAAACCTCAAGACGGCGCGGCAATATATCGAGAAAGTGCGCATGGTCGATCCCGGCAACGCCGAGATCTCTTCTCTGACCGCCCGGATGGAAAAGCCCGCGCAAGATACGCGGCTCGAGAAACTTCTGGCCGAGGCCCAGATCGCCCTCCTCGACACGACGTCGACCGCTACCGTCAGGGCGCGGACGGCCCTCCAGACGCTGATCGAGGCGGATCCCGCGAACTCGTGGGCGAAGGAACGGCTCGCTGACCTGAACCGCTCCGAGGACGAGAATGCCGCCCGGTTGGAGAAGCGCAAAAGCAAACCGGCGCCCGCGGTCGTCGCGGAGGGACTGAAGGCCATCGATCGTTCGAAAGGGGCGCTCGCCACGGCGGGGCACTTCCTCTTCGCTCATCTCTCGCTCATTGTGCTCGGAGCCGTTCTCTGCGTTCTCGTGATCGACGTCCGGCGGAGAATGACGCGGCGGAGCTACCCGCTCGAAGGGATGATCACCGTTATCCCCATCCTCGATATCGTATCGCTCGTCAACGGCAACCTCAGAACGGGGCGGCTCATCGTCGTGAGCTCCGACGCGAAGGGGGAACTCTATTTCGAGAAGGGCGAAATCATACATGCACGGTGCGACGGACTCACCGGCAAGATCGCGTTCCACAAGCTCATGGACATTCGCTCGGGCCGATTCTTCTTCCACAATCATCTTCCGAACGTGCGCCGTACGATCACGGATCCGCTGAGCCTGCTCCTCCTTTCGATGAAGCCGCACGAGGATTCCGTGATGGATCTCGAGGAAAGCGGCGCGCGCGAAGAAGTGCTTTCGACTCACCGCTGATTTTTCTCTTGTTGATTATTCTCTAGACGAGCGTCTCGAGCATCGCGCATTCCATGGGCTCGCCGGACGCATCCGGCTCGTGGCTGTACCTGATCTCCCAGCGAATCGCGGGATAGAGCTCCTCGCCGCGCTCCCTGCAGCAGCGCGCGAACCGCTCGCGAAGACTCTCCATCGCATCGTCGATGCGCTCGCGCGAGGCCCCGACGACAAGCACGTCGAAATTCCCCGGCTCCCAGCCCCGAACGACGACCCATTCGTCCTTGCCGCAGAGCGCGCAGAGATTCGATTCGAACAGGCGCGTGAATTTCCGGGCATCGGACGACGCTCCGGCCATTCGCGTCGAAACGATGTGCAGCGGGATGCGATCGAGATTTGAACGCTCGATCATCATATGGAGCGGATGAATGAGATCCTTTCCCCGGTCGAAGGGAGGATTCAAGGGCAATCTGAGACAAAACGTGTCCCGATCGGTCGTTGTGTGAACGCCGTCCAGCGCGTGCGCGAACCTGTCGAGCATGAATCCCTTGGAAACGTCTCCTTCCGCGCAATAATCCTTCAAGTGCATCCGCCCGCGGCGCGAGCCGACGCGCGGCCTGATCGATATCGAGAGCAGCGGCTCTTCCCCCGCCTCGCCCGAGGCGTCGTTCATGGTAACGGAACATTCGATGGAAGGAATCTCGCCGAGCCACTCCCCGATCGCTTCCACAGAGGTGATAATATACTTCTTGAGCCGCGATCGGCAGGTGAGCAGCGCGCTATCGGGTGAATGCAGCTTGAATCCGCTGATCGATCCGCGCCTTTCCATTTCGCCCAGGATTTCGCCGAGCTCCGTGCCGACCCTGATCAGCGACCTCCAGACGTCGATATCTTTGACCTCGATAAGGAACGCACTCTGGAGTTCATCGAATGAACTCATGAGCTTTTCGATGTTGCGGTAGCCGATGTCGAGGAACCGTTCCTTCTCGGCGCTGTCGAGAAGTCTTCCCTTCTCGCCCAGTATCATCACGGCGTTCCGCACCGATGTGAGCGGCGTCCGCATGCGATGCGAAAGGCAGGTTGCGAATCGCAAATGGAGCTCGTCGAGCTTTCGCCACTCGGAAAAATCATGCATGAGCACGAGGTACGTACGGCCCGAGGGGGCGGCCATACACTCGTGAATCTCGAAGCCGACGAGACGCGACGCCCCTTTTCCGTTCGGATCCGGCATGTCGATGAAGTTGACGGATTCGCCGGCGCGGCGATCGCTCATAATGTATGCGGCGAGGTTCCAGCGTTCGAGAATCTCTCCGGCCTCGCGCTCGTCACTCGCGCCGAGAATCTCGCGCGCCCGCTTGTTTATATGGAGCGGGACACATTCTTCGTCGAGCAGTATGATCCCCTGGCCGATCGGTTCGAGCAAATCCCGTGGCGGCGTGACCGCGGAAACGGGGCGTCGCGTGCGCGCGTGTATCTTTTCCACGAGAAAGTCGAGATCGGCGTCCCTCAGCGGCTTCCCGAGAATTTCATCGGCGCCGTTCGCCACGGCGATAGCGAAATCCTCGCGCTCGCGGGATGCGGTTACGAGAACGATCGCTCCCCCGAATCCGCCCGCGCGGGCCCGGGTGACAAGCTCCGTGCCGCGCATGAGCGGCATGTCGAGATCGGTAAACAGAAACGCCGGTTTCGCCGAGGGAAGCGCGTTGAGGAGACTCACCGGGTCGTCGAAGCAAATAGCCCCGATGCCGCGCTTGGCGAGGTGCCGTTCGAGAAGAGCCGCCATGAGCCGGTCATCGTCGATGATGAACGCGATATCGGCGGCGGCGCGGGTTTTCCCGCATCCAGCATCGGCGGTCGGGAGAGATTCGTTCGACACCGGATAACGTCCTTTTCAGCGCGGTTGCATGTTACATCCAGTTCTGCGGGGGTAACCGCAAGGTGTGTGCCCCAAATAGAGCGAAACGACGCGGGCGTTCAAAAGCGTTTGCTCTATCATGAGAAACTATTGGAGCAGCGCGAATTTGCAATATGCATTCAGGGTTCGACCGAATCGGAGCGCGGCGCGGGCGGGCGCGGGGGAAAACGATACGCGAAAGACGCCGAAACGCACGAATCAAAAACCCGCGAGCCGGCGCTTCCCGTCTCCACGGCGCCGGAGAGCTCGAACAGGAGTTGCCGCGAGAGCTCGCGGCCGAGCGAAAGGGCGCACATGTTCCTTTTCTCCCCGTTGTCGAATTGGACGAAAAACGCGGATATGCCGATGGAGCCCACATCCGGCAGATCCGCGCCGATCGAGGCCGCGAGAGTGAAATGTCCGCCATTCGCGAAATCGGCCGTTTGCCGATTCGCGACGGCGAGCGTATAGACCCCGACCACCCTCACGGCGAAGGCCCGCGCCTCGAAACGCGCCTCGAGCCCTCCCTCGCCTTCCAACGACGCGTCCGAGAACGGACGAAGCGCGACCGAACCCGTCGGAATCCGCGCGTCCGCGCGAGCGAACAATCCCGATGCGCGGGCCGAATCACCGGCGATCCGGGCGGTCGCGTGGAGCATCAGGTCCCCCACGCCGTACCGGATGCCCGTGTGATCGCGAATGGCGGGAAACTGGAGACCGATCCGAATCTCGAATCGCGGACGGGGACGGATCAGGAGATCGCCGGTGAGGAGAGAAGCCTGCCGCGTCCCGAGATCGCATTCGTTCTGCCTGATGACGACGAAAGCGCGCGTCGAGTCGCTCGCGGAGAAAAAGGAATGTAGATCGGTATAGAGCCCGGTCGCGCCGAGCGGCCCGGCCGGATACGCCGCCGCGGCGACGGCAACGGAGATCAGGAAGGACGCGAGTCTCACGTGGTAGCCCTTCTACACCACGCCTTCCAGCAAGCGGGTTTTTCCCTGGTTCACGAAATGAACGACGATCGTCTTCCGGTGGCCGGAAAGGGTCTCCTTGGCGATCACCTTTCCGTAGTCGTTCCAGGAGCGATGGTAGATGACCTCTCCCACGCGATAGTCTGCCGCTTCCTGATATTCACGCGCGTTTTCCGTGGAGAGATCCTCGATGGCGAGGTCTTCGCCTTTCACACGGGCCTCTTCCTTCTCGTTCTCCTCAGCCTCATCGATATCTTCCTGGTTGAGCATATGCGGAAGATAACCGCGGCAGCCGGGGCAATTGAGCCAGAGAACGTCCTGGTTATCCGATTCCTCGACAATCGGCATCTCGAACGTCTTCTTGCACACGGAGCAGAACTGCTCTACGGTTTTTCCGTGATCCTTTTTGTTCTTCACTTTGCGTTGCGTCACCGGACCCACCCCCAAAAACCGTTGTCACGTTCACTCGGGCCGCTACTGCGAAACGATCCTGCAGCATTCGTCGGCTTCCCTCGCCGAGAGAAATCTCATGCCGCACACGGCGCACATATGCTTTCCGTCCAGCCTGCCCTCGGCTTCCGCTTTCGCGAGCAACCGGTGGAATTTCACGTAGTTCTTATCCTTCTGAAGTAGTGTATCCTCCTTATCCACTCTCGTCATGTCCACCCTCCCTTTCAGGGATAATCGCTTCAAAACCCTACATGATGTGGCTTTCAAGCCCGACCCATACCATATATGGTGGGCTTATAGCATGTCTCCTTTCGGCTGTCAACAAGATTCCCTGAATAATCGAAATTGCCGGCTCTTCAGTCTTCAGCGCAGGATGACGACTTTCCTTACCGCGGTTTCGTTCCCCGCGATAACCCGCATAAAATAGACTCCGGCGGGAACGGTCCTGTTGTACGAATCGGTTCCGTCCCACGCAAGCGTCATGATGCCGCTGAAGACGCTGTTTGAATAGACGCTCTTGATGCGCTGGCCGAGCACGTTGTAGACGCAGATGTCGACGCGCGTCCTGACTTCACCCAGCGCGGACGCCGACGCTGCGCCTCCCTCCTCCGCCGCCGCGCGGCTTCCGCTCGCGCTGCCGGCGCTCTTCGGCACGTTCACCGTGAACATGACGCGGTCCCGCGTCGGATTGGGAAGCAGATTCGAAACGATGCCGTTTCCGACCGGAACGCTCGCCGTCGCCGAGACATCATGCGATGAGAATGTATAATCAAGTTTCTCGCCGCGGAACGTGATCGAGAATTTTCCATCGAGCCTGTAACGATACTTATGCGCCGCCTGCACCGCCGTATCGACGTGGCTGTATGCCCGGCGGTTGCCGATCCCGTCCGGCTCGGACACCGTGGCAATGCGCGTTTCGGCGCTTCCCGTCGTGAGATCCGAACGCATCACGTCGAACGCGGCCCCGAACAGTTCCACGGCGGTCGTCCATGCGACACGCATGCTTCCTTCGGCGGGTATCGCGTACACCGAGTTGAACTTGAGCCCGATAAGGAACAGATTCTTCGACGCCGTGGCGCTGAGCCCGATGCGATTCTCCGCGCGAAAATCTATCGTGTTGAGCCCGGGCTCCAACTCGGTCGATATCTCCTTCGCGACCAATTCACGCGAAGCGTGCCCCCACTTGCCGTCGGCCGGACTTTCCAACCGCCACTCCTGCTTGTTGATCGAGATCCATCCGCCCTTGATGTACGGAGCGTAGTCGACGCGCTCCGGGGGCTCCGTCTGCATCGGATTGAGATTCGGAACGGCACCGTTCCGTATGTCGATCGAGAGGAA
>JBAZPL010000049.1:0-14900 GCA_041648155.1 Candidatus Krumholzibacteriia bacterium | reverse complement strand
GAGAAAGACGCTTCAAGCTCGTCAATCTCTCCACTGGAATCCAATCAATCACCGGTGTATCATCAAAACCGGACCCCGATCACGCAGACAGACTGCTTATCCGTGGATCTGGGCTAAGTCTACCAGATTTTCCCCGTTCGAGCAAAGCCTTTGCATTGCTAATCTTATAAGCTCATGCTCCGCGTAAGAGGCGAGCCGCTCCCCGTACGGCGCCGCGCAGAAGGCCGAGGCGGCCGGCGAGGAGCAGCGCGGCCGCGAGGAAAACAAAGAGCGCTCCCTGCAGGGGGACCATGAGGATTCTCCACCAGAGCGGTTTGAATCTTCGAAAGAGCCGGAACGTGCTCACGATCCTGTTCTCGAGCTTGAACGGCGTCATGCCGCCTCCGCTCGAGGAGCTCACCTTGTGCCGCACGAGCGCGCGCGGCTCGTAGAGGCACTTCCATCCCGCGCGCCGCGCCCTGAGACAGAAATCGACGTCCTCGCAGTATATCGTGTACGACGGATCGAGGAGACCGACGGCGTCGACAACCTCTCGCCTCACGAGCATCGCGCAGCCCGAAACCCAGAGCGTCTCTCCCCCGCGCTCCGGAAAGGACCCGTCGATCATTCGAATATTCTCGTGCTTCGGAATCCATACGAGCGGAAAGAAGCCGCCTCCGCCGTACCATATCCGCTTCGGATCGTCGTCATAGACGATCTTCGGACCGACTATTCCGGCCGCCGGGTCGCGCTCGAGCGCTTCGAGCATTCGTGCGGCGAAGGCCGGATCGACCTCGGTGTCGTTATTGAGCAGGAGGAAGAGCGAACCGCCGCGCTCGATCGCGCGCCGGAGCCCCACGTTGTTCCCTTCGGCAAAGAGCACGTTGCGCTCGTTCACGATGAGCTCGGCTCCGGGCGCATCGCGGCGCACGATCTCCGCCGAACCGTCGCTCGAGGCGTTGTCGACGACGATGATCTCGAGGGGCGGCTCCGTTACCCGCATGAGGGACGCGAGACACGGCCCGATGACGCCCCTGCCGTTCCAGTTGAGCACGATAACGTAGACGGTGCGATCCATGGGTACGCTCACCTTTTCTCGATGAGCCGCGCGAGCTCGTCGATCGCTTCGGCCATCGCCTTCCACGAGAACCGCTTCCGCTCGTCCTCGAACCAGGGCGCCATTTTCGCGGCCCATCCCTCATCGAAGAACCGGATGACCGCGCTTGCGAGAGCGGCCGGATCCCGCGGCGGCACGACGAATCCGGTTTTTTCCGGAGAGACGGCCTCGCTCAACCCGCCGACGTCCGTCACGATGACGGGGCGATTCACGGCGATGGCGATCTGTACGATGCCGCTCTGCGTCGCCGAAACGTAGGGGAGCATGACAAGATCGCTCGCGACGAAGAAGCCCTCGACCTCTTCGTTGGCGACGTAGCGATTCTCGAAGCGGACAACGTCGGTGAGCCCGAGCCGTTCGACGAGCTCCGTATACGGCGCCGTGTCGTCGTAGAATTCGCCGACGACGAGGAGCTTCGCCGGCACTTTCTCGCGGATGAGCGGCATCGCCTCGATGAGATACGAGAGCCCCTTGTAACCGCGGATATACCCGAAGAACAGGAGAAGCGGCCCGGCGGAAGATCCGATCTTCGCCCGCGCCGTTTCCTTCGTCAGGCTTCCCGTGTCGAAGAAATCGTATATCGGATGCGGATGCACGAGGACGGGGGCGTTTTTACGGATGCGGAGCAGCTTGTGCCGGTCCTCCCGCGACTGGACGAGGAATCCGTCGGAAACGGAAAAGGCGAGAGCCGCGAGGAACCGGTCGACGAGCGATTTCTCGTGCGGGAGCACATTGTGGCAGATAAAGACGACCCTCACGCGATGCATGAGCTTCAGCACGGCGCATATCGTGAACATCGCGGGGGCGAAGAAGGGATGCCACCACTGCACGAGAACGAGATCGGGCTTGAAGCGCGCCGCGTGCACGCCCGCCCTGATCCACGTAAAGGGATTGATCGAATCGATGAGGCGCGTCGAATCGGCCGCAAGAGGCCGCATGCTCTCGTCGAGCTGCGTTGTGCCGGGAAAGAGGAAACCGGGATAGAGCCGCGTGAAATTGATCGCGCAGAGGTCGCCCGCGGCGGCGAGCTCCCTGATGAGGCAGGTGTTGTAATGCGATATTCCGCCCCGGTAGGGATACGTCGGGCCGATAAGGCAAAACCGGCGCTTTTCGTTTCCCCTAGTCATCGATCCGGTACTCGCGATAGGCGAAGGTCCTCTCGGCCTTCGACGTAAAAAGCTCCGCGAGGAGGCCGAACGATCCGATCTGGATCGCGATCACGATCATGATGAGGCCTCCGACCATGAGGGGTCTCACGTGCAGGCCTCTCCCGAAGAGCCAGAGTATCAGAAAATAGAGCGTGATGAAGCCGCCGACCGCGAAGAAACCGAACGCGACGCGGCCGAAGAAATGGAGCGGAGAGGTCGAGCGGCGCGTGAGGAACATGACGGTCGCCAGATCGAACATCCCGTTGAGAAAGCGCGCCGCGCCGAACTTGCTCTGCCCGTACTTCCGTTCGAAATGCGTCACTTTCTTTTCCGTCACCCGGAAACCTTCCCAGCCGGCGATGACCGGGATGAACCGGTGGAGCTCGCCGTAGACCGATATCCGTTTCACGACCTCCCCGCGGTAGCATTTGAGCCCGCAGTTGAAGTCGTGGATCTTGATTCCGCTCACGAGCGACGTCGTGAGGTTGAAAAGCCTCGAGGGAAGGGTCTTCGTGATCGGGTCCTTGCGCTGCATCTTCCATCCCGAGACGAGATCGTACCCTTCGTCGAGCCTGGCGACGAGCTCGGGGATCTCTTCCGGATTGTCCTGCAGATCGGCGTCGATCGTGATGACGACGTCTCCCCGCGTCACCTTGAATCCTTCCGAGAGAGCGGCCGATTTGCCGTAGTTGCGCTTGAATGATATGATCTTTACCCGCATGTCACGCCCGCGGAACTCGCGGAGAACTTCGATGGACCCGTCCGTCGAGCCGTCGTCGACGAAAACGAGCTCGTAAGCGGCGAACGTCCGCTCCATGACGGACGTGAGCTGCCGGTAGAGCTCCGGCAGGCTGCCCTCTTCGTTGTAGAGCGGAATGACGACCGAGCCGAAGTACTTCGTTTTCTCGCTCATGAGGAGAGTTCCTTCCCTTCAGCCGACCGGATGTATTCCCGGTACCATGCGATTTCGTTTCGAATCCCTTCTTCGAGGCCCACGCGCGGCTCGAAGCCGAGCGCGTCCCGTGCCCGCGCCGTATCCGCCCAGGTATCGGTCACGTCTCCTTTCGCGCGGTCGACGAACCGGGCTTCGAGGCGGCCGCCCAACTCCCGCCCGAAAATGTCGAGAACATCGAGGAGCGGTGCGCGGCTCCCTCCTCCGATATTGAATACCGTCAGCGGTCCGTCGTATCGAAGCGCGCGGAGATTGGCGTCGACGGCATCCGCGACGTACGTGTAATCGCGCGTTTGCCGGCCGTCGCCATACACCTCGATCGGCTTTCCCGCGAACGACGCGGTTATGAAGCGGCTAAAGGCCATGTCAGGCCTCTGCCGCGGCCCGTACACGGTGAAATACCGGAGAGCCCGGTAGGTGATCCCGTAATTGAGGCGGTAGAGCTCGCAGAGATGTTCTCCCGACAGCTTCGTCGCCCCGTAGGGACTCAGGGGGACCGTCGGGTGATCCTCCCGCATCGGGAGGGTGCGCGTCTCGCCGTATACGGAGCTCGAGCTCGAGTGTATGAGCGGAATCGAGGGGCTCTCCCTGAGCGCCTCGAGAAGACGCTGCGTCGCGAGGACGTTCGATTCGATGTAGCGCGCGAATTCCTCCCCCCAGCTCTTTCGCACACCCGCCTGGGCCGCGAGATGAAACACGCACCGGGCCCCGTCGATGAGCCGGGCGACGTCGCATGTCGCGAGATTCTCCTCGGCGAGCGTGAAACCGGGTCTCCCGGCGCAGGCCGCGAGATGGCGCCGCTTTCTCTCCGGGCTGTAGTAATCGGTGAAGGCGTCCACGGCGAGGACTTCGAAACCCTCGTCGAGCAGACGCTCGCAGAGATGGGAACCGATGAATCCGGCGGCTCCCGTTACGACGGCCTTTCCTTTCACTTCCCGACCTTCTCTCCCGTTCGGCTGCTTCCGGGCTTGAGCCCGAATTCGTCCTCGAGCAGTTTGTCGGCCCCGGCGAGGATGCCCTCCATCTCCTGATCTTCAGGATGCCGGTCGAGCCACTGCCGGAGGTAATCTTTCGCCGCTCCGCCGTTGCCCAGACGCGCGGCGATGCGAAAACCGTCGATGTAGAGCTGCCGGAATTCCGGCGCGTAGCGGATCCCGTCGTCTATGCTCTTGATCGCGATGGAAGGTTGTTCCTTGAACTCGTAGATGCGCGCGAGCCGGGACCAATATTCCCCCTCGCCGGGATCCCGCCGAATCGCCCGGATGTAATGATCGATCGCCTTCTGATCCATTTCATTCATCATGTAGTACGTGCCGAGAAGCGCGTTCGCCGCCTTGAGGGTCGGATCGAACCGAAGCGCGATCTCCATCCGGCGAATCGCATCGCCGAAATCCTTCGCTATCGCCTTTTCCTGGGCAAGCTGGGCCATGGCGACGGCGAAGTTGACGAACATCCCTCGCGTTTCCTTATCCTTGTAGACGGAATTATCGACCTGCCAATCCTTCGTGAGTATGCCGCGGAACCGGTAAATCTCGTCGAAGTTCCTCTGGAGCGTGAATTCGCTGATCAGGTTGTCCCCCTCGCGGAGGACGAGCCGCCGCACCATCCCCTCCATCTCGAGGTGGCTCCCGTAGGGTTTCCAGGTGGCGAGCGGAACGGTGGTCGCGAAATAGACCGGCCGTTTCCAGTCCGCCTCCCGAATGATGTACTGAACCATGAGGTCGTGCTTCCATGCGATGCCGCCCCCCTTGAGGGGGACCGGCTCCATGCGCTCGATCTCCTCGTCGGTGAGACGGATAGGGAGCTTCGGATCCCGATCCCTGAGCTGCTTGATATACCAGTCCGTCCTGAGGAGGCTCAGATTGGCGACCGTGACGTCGGTCCGGAAACGCTCGACGTTCTGGATGTACCAGAGCGGGTATGTGTCGTTGTCGCCGTTCGTGAATATGATGGCGTCCGGCTCGAGCCCGGCGAGGAGGTTGTAGCCGTAATCGCGCGCGATGTAGAAATTCGATCGATCATGCGTGAACCGGTTATGATGGGCCGGGAGAATCGACAGGAACAGACAGAGCGCCCCGATCGGCACCACGCGCGCCGCCGCTTCCTTCCCCTTGTCTTTCGCCCACTCCGCCGCCGTCACGAGAACGGAGGTCACCCCGATACCGATGAAGATCGCGAAGAAGTAGAATGCGGCGCCGTAAAAATAGTCCCGTTCACGGACTTCCGTGCTCGAGAAATTGAGAAAAATGATGAGTCCGACGGAGTTCAAGAAGAGGTTCGTGAAATTGAGCACCCAGAGCTTACGTTCGCGCCGGTAGTTCGCCGCTATCCCCCAGAAACCGAGCGCGACCGGGATCGCCGTCAGCGCGGCGCCCAGATTCACCGGGCCGAGGAACGCGTCACCCGTCATCCGGAACTGGTTCCCGAAGTACCTCCCGAAATGCCCGATTTGCCAGAGGAGCGATGCCTTCCGCTCGAAGATGTTGATCGGCGGATACTGCTCCCGGCGCAGGTGCGCGTACATCGCCTTCCACGTTTCGGGATCCACCATGTCGATTCCCGGATCGAGGTGCGACCTGATGTACATGTACAGGTGCACCGAGATCCCCAGCGCGAGAAGCCCCACCGCCGCAAGCGTGAAGCGCCCGTTCTTCGCGGTGCTCCACGCGACCAGCGCGGTTAACACCAGGAGCCCCGCGATCGTCACGCTGGAAGACCGGTGCATCGTCATATCCGCCAGTATCACCGCGAACCCGAACGTGTATATGATGACCTCAGCGTTCTTGAACGCTTTTTCCTTTACGAGGAGAAAGAGCAGGAAGATGCCCCCGTACACGAGAACCGTCCCCAGGTGAAATCCGATCCCCAGCGCGAGGAGATAGATGATGAGATAGACGAGACCTCGCGAGTGGCTGCGCTCGAGGAGCCCCTCGTCGGGCCGCATCTCCCGACTCGCCGCTTCCGCTGCCTTCCGTTCCGCGCGGCCCGCCGGATTCCGGTACCAGGCGAGCGCGAGATACGTGCACAACCCCATCACGAACGCGTTGAGCGCATACACCTCCGCCTCCGTCGAATCCCGCCAGAACGTGTCGCTGAAGGTGAGATACATCGATCCCGCGAACGGACCCGCGTACGTCATGAATCGCCCGAGCCCCCCCTTGAGCGAGGGATACATGAACCGCAGCGTCGTCACCGCGATCAGATAGCCCATGAGAACGGCGAGCGACCCGCACAGCACGGAGAAAAAGTTCACCCGCGCGGCCGCGCCGAACGGCAGCGGCAGCATCGAAAACACCCTCCCCGCGAGCGTAAACAGAGGCGTGCCCGGGGAGTGCGGGATCCCAAGAATGTACGCCGTCGCGATGAACTCGCCGCTGTCCCAGAACACGAGCGTCGGCGCCATCGTCAGCATGAACACGGTGAGCGGTATCAGGAAGACCGAGAACGCGACCAGCCTGTGCAGCGTTTGTTCCGACAATCCGTTTGTACCTCTTTTTTCATCCTCGTAGGGCGTTGGAACCCGTTTAAAGTACTAAAAATCCAGTGAATTTAAAAGCACTTTCTGGGCCGGGTGAAACGGGAAAAAGCCCGCGCCGGGGGTTGCGGGCCCCGGCGCGCCGAGATGCTGTGTGTCCGATTGCGCGGGTGGCGCCGATGGGGCCCCCGACCGCGCGCAACGTAAGCGAGCACGGACGGGGTTGATCGGCGGCAGGACCCGCGCGAGCGCGATTATTTCTTGCCCGCGCCGGAAGACGCGTCGTAATCGGCCTGGAGCACGCTGTCGATGTCCTCGAAGGCGGCCCTCATCTCGCCATCATCGGGATGCTTCTCGAGCCATCGCTCGATATATCCCTTCGCGACGTCGACCATCCCCATCCGCGCCGCGTAGCGGAAACCGTCGATGTAGAATTGCCGGTTTTCCGGCATGCGCGCGAGGGCCTCGTCGATCGTCCGAATCGCCCGCTCGGGCTCGCTCTCGGAATATATCCATGCGAGCCTGAGCACGTATTCGGGCTCCGCGGGGTCGAGCTGCATCATCTTCCGGTAGTGCTCGATCGCCGTGGCACGATCCTTGTTGAGAAAATAGTACGTTCCAAGCATGACGTTCGCCGGCTTGAGATACGGAGCGAAGTTGAGCGCAACTTCCATCCACCGCACCGCGCCGGCATAGTCCTTCTCCCTGCCGCAGGCATTCGAGAGCTCGGCGGCCGCGACGCCATAGTTGTTGAGCGTTATATTGAGATCCTTCTCCTTGTAGATCGAAGCGTCGACTCGGCCGTTCTCCGTGAGAATTCCGCGGAATCTGAAGAGATCATCGAAACATCTCCGTATCATGAAGGCAGTGAGCATGCGGCTCCCCTGGCGGGGAACGAGCCGCATCACGAGCCCCTGCGTTTCGAGGTACTGCTCGTACGGTTTCCATTTCGACGCCGCGACGCTCGTGGCGAAATAAATGGGGCGTTTCCATTCGGCCATCTGGATGATGTGCTGAAGCACGATGTCGTCGTTATACGCGACTTTGCCGTCCTTGAGCCCGATCGGACGCATCCGCTCGATCTCGGCGTCGGTGAGCGTTATCGGGACCTTCGGATCCCGGTCCCTCATCTGTTTCACGTACCAGGGCGTGTTGAGGAGGGTGAGCACGATGACCCGCACGTCGGTCCGGTACCGCTCGACATTCTGGATGTACCAGAGCGGATACGTGTCGTTGTCGCCGCCGGTGAAGATGATCGCGTCCGGCTCGATGCCCGCGAGCATGTTTCGCGCGTAATCCTGCGCTACGTAATACTGCGATCGGTCGTGCGTGAACCAGTTATGGCGGGCCGGCAGAATGGAGAGCAAAATGCACAGCACGCCCACCGGGACGACGTACGATGCCGGGTCCTTCCCCTTGCCCCTGAGATACTCCGCGGCGTACACGAGGAGCGCGGTCACGCCGATGCCGATGAAGATCGCGAAGAAAAAGAAGGCGCCGGCGTAGAAGTAATCGCGCTCGCGCACCTCGGTGGCACTGAAATTCAGGTAGAGAATGAGGCCGAGCGAGTTGACGAGAAGGTTCGTGAAGTTGAGCGCCCAGAGCTTCCGCTCGCGCATGAAATTCGCCGCGACGCCGTAGAGCCCGAGGGCGACCGGTATCGCCGTCGCGGCCGCTCCGATGTTGAAGATGCCGAGGCGCACGTCGCCGAACATGCGGAACTGCTCCCGGAAATAGCCCCCGAAATGCTGGAACTGCCACAGGAGCGGCGCCTTTCGCACGAAGATGTTGCTCGGCGGGTACTGCTCGCGGCGAAGATGGTAATGCATCGCCCTCCACGTCTCGGGATCGACCATGTCGATGCCCGGGTTGAGGTGCGAGCGAATATACATGTAGAGATGCACGGAGATCCCGAGAGCGAGGAGCCCCGCCGCCGCGAGCGCGAAGCGGCCCTTCCTCGCCGTGCTCCACGCGATGAGCGCCGCGAAGATGATGAGCCCCGCGATCGTCGTCCCGATCGATTTATACAGAGTCATGTCCGCCAGAAGCACGCCGAATCCGAAGGTGTATATGAACAGCTCCGTATTGCTGAACGCCTTCTCCCTGACGAGGAGAAAGAGCAGAAAGATCCCCCCGTACACGAGCACGGTCCCCAGATGAAAGCTGATGCCCAGAGCGAGAAGATAGACGATCAGATACACGAGACCCCGCGAATGGCCGCGTTCCCGGCGCTCCTCTGCGTCGAATCGCTCCCTGCCCCCCGCATCCGCCGCAAGCCGCTCGATGTGCCCCGAGGGATTCTTGTACCACTGGAGCGCGAGCCACGTGCACAGCCCCATCACGAAGAGGTTGAGCGCGTACACCTCCGTCTCCGTCGAATCGAGCCAATGCGTGTAGGAGAAGGCGAGGTACAGGGATCCCGTGAACGGACCCGCGTAGGTTATGAATCGCCCGAGCCCCCCCTTGAGCGAGGGGTACATGAACCGCAGCGTCGTCACCGCGACCAGATAGCACATGAGAACCGCGAGCGAGCCGCACATCACGGAAAAGAAATTGATCCGTCCCGCCGCCTCCATCGGCAGCGGCAGCATCGCGAACACCCTCCCCACGAGCGTGAAGAGCGGCGTCCCCGGCGAGTGCGGTATCCCCAGGATATACGCCGTCGCGATGAATTCGCCGCTGTCCCAGAAGACGAGCGTCGGCGCCATCGTGAGCGCATACACGACGAGAGGGACGAGGAAAATCACGAGGGCGAGTATCCGATTGAGCGTCGTATCAGACATCGGTGTGTACCTCTTGCGGTTCAATTTCACTCTTGCGCCCGAAGCTTCGCTGCACATAGAAAAAGCCTCCCACCAAGCTTACCATAACCATGATCGCATAGGTAATAAGTTCCATGAGGAGCGCCTGCTCCTTCGAAAAGCCGATCTGCGTGAAAAGGAGTATCCCCGCGCCCTCCCGCACGCCGAGCCCGTTGATCGATATGGGCAGGATCATGATGAGGCTGAGGAGCGGGACGAACACGAAGAACTGGATGAAATGCAGGTTCGTCACGGCGATCCCGAGGGACTGGGCGACGAAGACGTGCGTCACGACGCGAAGAAACTGCACGACCATGGCGAGCACGGTGAGCCGAACAAGCAGCATGCGCAGGCGTCGATACTCCCCGAGGTGGCGGAATATCGCGTCGAAGCGCCCCCCGAGCCCCCAGAACGTTATCTTTCCGAAGAGCAGCCTCACGCCGCGCGAGAGGCGCTTGTTCATGATGAGCGCGAGCACCGGCGCGACGCATCCGGCGAATATGACGATATAGAGGTACAGATTATAGAGCCCTTCACCTGCGAGAAGAATACATGAAGCGGCGAGCGCCAGTATGCAGAGCCCCGCGATTCCGATGACGCGATCGAGCATCGTGACGGCGAAAACCTGGTGCGGGTCGTTGCCCACGCGGGTCACGTCGTAGATCTTCATCACGTCCCCGCCGACGCCCGCGGGCAGGAAATTATTGAAGAACAGCCCCACGAAATAAACCTTGAATGTCTTCGCGAAGGGAAGCGCGATGCCGCCGGCCTTGAGGAGAAGATGCCACTGATACGCCCCCAGGCCCACGCTGATGAAAAAGATGACGGTCGATATGACGAGCTGCCACGGGCTCACGCGGGAGAGATGGGCGAACAGATTCTCCGGGGAAAGCTTGTAAAAAAGGAACGCGATGAGCCCGACGCTGACCGCTATCTTGACGAGCTGTACGAGAACTCTTCTCCCGCTCACCGTATTACCCTTCCTCTACCGGCCCACGATGCGTTCGAGCAGAGCGAGCGTTTCGCGAGCGCAGCGCTCCCACGTGAGCTCCTTGACCCGTTCGAGAGCGCTCGCGCTCATACGCTTCCAGAGCTCGCGATCGCCGAGGATGATGAGGGATTTCGCGGCGAATGCGCCGTCGTCCCCGTAGGGAACGAGAAAACCGGTCTCTCCGTCGCGGACCGAATCCCTGAGGCCGGGCCGGTCGCTCGCGACGACGGGCAGCCCGCACGCGTTCGCCTCGACGACGGTGAGCCCCCACCCTTCCTTGGGGCTCGGATTGACGACAAGGTGCGCGCGGTTCAGATACTCCACGAGATCGTCGCCGCCGAGGAAGCCGGCGAATCGCACCGACTCCCCCACTCCGAGACGCGCCGTCTCCCGTTCGAGCGCCGGCCGGTGCGGTCCGTCGCCGATGATCACGAGCTTCGCCGCGGGGAGCCGCTCCCGCACCTTCAGCATCGCCCTGAGAACGACCTCGACGCTCTTGTATTTGCGCAGGCGCCCGAGATGCACGATCGTCGGCTCGGCGAAGCGCTCGAGCGCGAGGTTGCGATAGCGGTCGTGATCGAGCCCGCAGAGCACGACGTCGATCCGTTCCGGATCGATGCCGCGCGCGACGAGATCCTCCTTCGTGCTCGGGCTGATCACCATGAAACGGCTCTTCCGGTATACGAGGGGGATGAATTTCTCCATGCACACGACGTATGCGGCGACGAGCGCGTTCGCCTCGCGGAAAACAGTCGTACCGAAGAGGTGCGGAATGACGGGGACGACCGGAATGACCGTCACGAGCGGCATGAAGAACGGGAGCTTGTTGATGTCCTCGAGCACGACGTCGTACGTTTGGTGCCTGAGATGGCGGCTCGCGAAGAGCGGAAGAACGAAGTTCGCGTCGTACCGGTGACCCCGCCGCAGCACGCGAATGCCGTCGATCGTCTCCTCGCGCGCGCAGCCGGGCCAACCGGCCGCGATGAGCGTGACACCGTGCCCCCAGCGCGAAAGCTGCGAGAGGATCTCGTGGAGATGCACCTCCGCCCCGCCCGCTTCGGGGTTTCTGATATCGCGCCAGTTCACGGCGAGAATCCGCATCGTTCATTCCCCGCGGGCGGAGCCGAACCCGACTCCCCGCTTCATTCCTTCCGCGCGATGGTACCGACGACGACCGTCGTGTAGAGCGCAACGCGTCTTTTCAGGAACGCCTCGCGCGCGCTCCCGAACGCCCGCCCGAGAACCGCGAAGAAGCGCGGGTACATCGGGAGCGTGACGCCGAGCGAAACGAGCCCTCGCCGGAGTATCCGGTACCATATCGGCGGATTAAACCATTCACCGTAGCTCGAGACAACCGAAAATGAATGCCGCCGGAGCATCGTCTCGAGCTCCGCGACCGAGTATTCCCGCTCCCACCCGGCGAACCAGAGGCGGAGCCCGATGAGAAGGTGTTTGATCACGGTGTAGTAGTGCCATCGCTGCGGCACGTCGACGAGCAGGTATCCCCCCGGCTTCAGCACCCGCGCGTTCTCGGCGATGAGATCGTCGGGATTGCGGAAATGCTCGAGGAGCCCCTGGTGAAAGACAACGTCGAAGGTGCCGTCCGCGAAGGGAAGCGCGAAGGCGTCCCCGCAGCACGGGGAGAGCGAGCCGCTTCCGGAAGCCTGCGCCTTGATGAGCCGCAGGCTCGGGAGGCTGTAGTCGAGCGAGACGACCCGTGCCCCGCGTCCGGCGAGCATGAAACCGTCGCGCCCGGAACCGGCGCCGACCTCGAGCACACGCGCGCCCTCGACGGGCACGGCGCACGCGAGGCGCTCCGCGACCCTCCCCTCGTTGGAGTAGACGTTATCCACGTCGGGGGCGCGCTCCCAGAAACGGTCCCAGTGCCTTCTCTCCGATTTCGGCTTGATGCCCCCCGCTCCTTTCTTCAGGTCCCGCTCAGCAGCCTTTCGCCGAGGAATCGCGGAAGTCCCGCGCTGAATATGTCCTGCGCTTCCGCGGCCGCGTCATATACACACCGGTGAAAGGTGATGGTTCCCCCGTCCACGTCGAATACGCAGCACGCGGCCCGCGGATCTCCGTCGCGGGGCTGGCCGACGCTCCCCGGGTTGACGATGTACCGGTCGCCCGGATCGAGATCGATCGGCATCCCCTCGGCGATCGAGAGCTCCCCTTTGTTGAACGAATAGAGCGCGGGAACGTGCGTGTGGCCGACGAAACAGAGCGCGAAATCTCGCGCGCCGAACGCCGTATCGGCGTCCATTTCGCAGAAAATATACGGCCATTCCTCGGGATGCGCGGGGGACGAATGGACGGCGCAGTAATTCTTCCCCTCATGCAGCATCGTGAATCTCCGCCGCATCGCGTCGAGGTATTTGCATTCGATCATTCGCTCGGACCAGTCGATCGCCTCGGCGGCGAATACGCTCAATTCGCCGCGCTCATGCCTGTCGAGGAGCGCTGCGTCGTGGTTTCCGAGAATGAGACGCGAGCGGGGCAGATTGCAGAGCATATCGATACAGCCGTCGGGATGCGCCCCGTAGCCCACGCAATCGCCGAGGAAAAGAAACTCCCGGGGGCGCTCTTCGCGATAGACGCCGAGCACGGCCTGCAGGGCCCGAACGTTCCCGTGCACGTCGGAGCAGGCGAATACCTTCAATTCCCCCGGACCTCCCGCGCGAGACGATCGAGCACGCCGTTCACGAACCTCCCCGCGTCCGCCGAGCTGAACTTCTGGGCGATCTCGATCGCTTCGTTCATGATGACGTTCGCCGGGACCTCGGGGCAGTGAAGGAGTTCCGAGAGCGCGATGCGCAGGATCGTCCGGTCGACGACCGAAACGCGCTCGAGCGTCCAGTTCTCGAGTCTATCCCTGATCAGGGAATCGAGGTTCGCCTTCTCTTCCATGACGTTCGTCACGAGCCGCACGGCGTATTCGACGACCTCGTCCGAGGGCTTCCGCCTCTCGACGTTGTCGTCGAACGCCGTTTTCCAGTCCGTTCCGGACACCTCCTGGGCGTAGAGGGTCTGGAGCGCGATTTCCCGAGCCTTCCGCCTGCGGCTCATTCGATCACCGGCTTTCTACTTCTTCATTTCTTTCCAGAGGTTCGCCATCTCGAGCGCCGAGAGGGCCGCCTGCCAGCCCTTGTTCCCCGCCTTGCTCCCCGCGCGTTCGAGCGCCTGCTCCTGCGTGTCGGCGGCGATGACGCCGAAGGTGACCGGCTTCCCCGCCTCCAGCGCGACGCTCGATACGTCGCGGACGACCTGGTTCGCGAGGATATCGAAGTGCGCCGTCTCTCCGCGGATGAGCGCTCCGAGACATACCACGGCGTCGACGTTCGTGCCGACGACTTTCTTCGCGACCTGGGGGATCTCGAACGAGCCGGGAACCCAGTACACGTGGATATCCTTCTCCGCGACGTCGTGGCGCACGAGACAGTCAACGGCACCCGAGAGGAGATGTCCGCTCACAAGCTCGTTGAAGCGCCCGATAACGATCGCGAAGCTCTTGCCGGCACCGGTCAGATGCCCTGCCTTTTCACGCACCATCGTTCTCTCCTTTCCGCGCGGCGGAGACGCCGCCCTTCGTCGTTTCATCGTCGTCCAGAGTAGTGAAGATATGGCCGAGCTTGTCGCGCTTGGCCTTGAGGTAATGGAGATTTCGCCTGTTCGGCGGTATCTCGATGGGAACCCGCTCGACGATCTCGAGCCCGTATGCGCGGAGTCCGATGATCTTGCGCGGGTTGTTCGTCAGAAGCCGGATCTTGCGCAAGCCGAGGTCCGCCAGGATCTGCGCGCCGATGCCGTAATCGCGGAGATCGGCGGGGAAGCCGAGCTCGACATTCGCTTCGACCGTATCCCTTCCCGAATCCTGGAGCGCGTACGCGCGGACCTTGTTGACGAGGCCGATCCCGCGACCCTCCTGCTGGATGTAGAGAAAAACGCCGGTGCCCGCCTTCGCGATCGTCTCGAGCGCCACCGAAAGCTGGTCGCCGCAGTCGCAGCGGAGCGAACCGAAAACGTCCCCCGTGACGCACTGGGAATGCACGCGCACGAGCGTCGGCGAATCCCCCTTGAGCTCGCCCATCACGAGGGCGATGCTCGCCGATCCGTCGATCGTCCCCTCGAACGCGACGAGCTTGAACTCGCCGAACCGGGTCGGAAGGCTCGCCTCGGCGACGCGGCGCACGAGCTTTTCCATGCGGCGGCGGTACTCGATGAGGTCGCAGATCGTGATGATCCTGAGATCGTGCTTCTTCGCGATTTCGACGAGCTCGGGTATGCGCGCCATCGAGCCGTCCTCCGCCATGATCTCGCACAGGACGCCGGCGCTCCCGAGGCCCGCGAGCCGCGTCAGATCGACGGCCGCCTCCGTGTGCCCCGCGCGGCGGAGCACCCCTCCCCGCGCCGCCCTGAGCGGAAAGATGTGCCCCGGCC
>JBAZPL010000048.1:0-15057 GCA_041648155.1 Candidatus Krumholzibacteriia bacterium | reverse complement strand
ACATCATGAACGCGCACGTCAACGATCAATGGCTCAAGGAGGTTGAGCACCGGGACAACATCTTCCTCGACATCGATTACCGCATCTACAGGGGGTAAGGCTTTCTCGATGGAGAATTCCGCACGACCCAAACACATCATCATACACGGGCATTTCTACCAGCCACCGCGCGAGAACCCCTGGACCGAGACGATCGAGCGCCAGGAGAGCGCTGCGCCCTACCATGACTGGAACGCCCGCATCGCGAACGAATGCTACCTGCCGAACGCCCTCTCGCGGCGTCTCGACGACTACGGCAGGATCACGAAACTCGTCAACAACTACGAATGGATCAGCTTCAACTTCGGGCCGACCCTGATCTCCTGGATCGAGGACAACGTCCCCGAGGTGTACGCGCGGATTCTCGAGGCCGACCGGGCGAGCTCGAAACGCCTGAACGGGCATGGGAACGCGATCGCGCAGTGCTACAACCACGCGATCATGCCGCTCGCCTCGCGCCGCGACCAGGAGACGCAGATTCGCTGGGGCATCCATGACTTCGAACGGCGCTTCGGTCGAGCGAGCGAAGGGATCTGGCTTCCCGAGACGGCGGTCAACGCCGCCGTGCTCGAGATGCTCGTCGAATTCGGATTCCGTTTCATCATCCTCTCGCCGCACCAGGCGCTCCGCGTGCGCCCACTCGAAGACGCGTCGCAGTGGAAGGACGTCTCCAAGGGGACTATTTCCGCGGGATTCCCCTATCGCTGCTTCGTTCCGGGAGCCACGGGAAAGCGCGATTCGAAACGCTTCATCGATGTTTTTTTCTACGACGCCCCTCTTTCGACGGACGTCAGCTTCAACCACCTGCTCCGGAACGGAGACGGCCTCGCAGACGCGATCGCGCTCGCGTACCCGCGCTCGGGGAGCGACCTCGTCGTCGTCGCGACGGACGGAGAGATCTACGGCCATCACGAGCCCTTCGCCGACATGGCGCTCTCCTATCTCATCGAATCGGTCGCGCCGCGCCGCGATCTCGCGATGACGAATTTCGGCGCATACCTCGCCGCGCACGAGCCCCGGTTCGAGGTCGAGCTCAAGCCGGGCCCGAACGGCGAGGGCACGGCGTGGTCGTGCGTCCACGGCGTCGGCCGCTGGAAGGAGGACTGCGGCGACAGCGCGGGCGGCCGGCCGTCATGGAACCAGAAGTGGCGCGCGCCGCTGCGCGCGGGACTCAACACCCTCAGGGAAACGCTCGCCGCGCAGTACGAACGCGAGGCGTCGAAGCTCCTCGCCGATCCATGGAAGGCGCGGGACGAATACATCGGCGTCATCGAGAACCGCAGCCGCGACGCGGCGGCGGCCTTCGTCGCCGCTCATGCAGCGGCGCCGCTCTCGGGCGCCGAGAGCGCGCGGTCCCTCTCGCTCCTCGAGTCGCAGCGGAACGCCCAGCTCATGTTCACCTCGTGCGGGTGGTTCTTCAGCGACATCTCGGGGATCGAGACCGTGCAGATCATGCGGTACGCCGCGCGCGCCATCGAGCTCGCCGGAACGGAGCATTGGCTCTCGCTCGAGAAGAAGCTTCTCGGCGACCTCAAGGGCGCGGTGAGCAACGTCGCCGGGAAAGGCACCGGCGCGAGTATCTACAAGAGCGACGTGAAGGCGTCGATCCTCGGACGCCCGTGCTTCGTCGCGCTCTACGCGATTTCCTCGCACCTCTCCGGCGGAGAAGAGATCGCGGAGATCTACGGCAATCCGGTGCGGCCGCTCGACGAGTTCGTGCGGCACATCGTCGCTCCCGGCGTGGATGATCACGTGAGGATCGGCTCCCTCGAGATCGTCTCGCGTTACACGCTCGAGACCGCAGTGTACGAGTACCTCCTCTACGTCGAGGACGAGGCGACTTTCGTCTGCTATGTCCGGGAACGCCGGAGTGAAGCGGATTACCGCGCGATGGCTTCGCGCCTCGCGAAGCTTGCCGAGGCGGGGCTCGTCCCCGAGATACGCCCGGCGGCCTCCGAGTACTTCGGCTCGCGGCGGTTCACGATCCGCGACTTTCTCCCCGAGGACCGCGAGAAGATTCTCCGGCGCTTCACCGCGAAGCGGCTCGAGGTCATCGAGGCACGCTTCGGCGAGATTTACACCGAGAGCAAGCACCTCCTGATCCTCCTCAAGGAGGCGAACATCCCCGTGCCGCAGAACCTGCTGCTGCCCGTCCAGACCCATCTTACGAAGAAACTTGTGCACGAGGTCGAGCAATGGGAGCGCTCGCTCACTCCAGCCGGGCTCGAGGGCATCAGGAGCATCGTCACCGAGGCGGCCGTTTTCGGCGTGCCGATAGACAAGTCTCCGGCGGCCGCGTCCTTCAGCGACCTGCTCCTCGAGAAGATCAAGGCCCTCGCGAACAAGCTCGACCCGGAGGCCGCCTCCGCTCTCGAACAATTCGTGAACCTCGCGGACGAAATGGGCATCCAGACGAATTTCCGCGACATCCAGAACCGCGTATACGCCATCCTCGAGACGAAGATTTCGCCGCTCCTCGACGATCTCGCCCGCCGGCCCGCCGGCCGCGAGGAAACGAAGCGCGCGATCTCGGCGTTCCTGCGTCTCGCGCGCAGGTTCAACTTCAACACCGACGCCTGGAACGCCAGGCTCGAGAACCTATGACCCGTAGCGATTCGCAGAAACGCGTCGCCCGGCTCCGGGACGAGATCGCTCGTCACGATTACCTCTACTACGCCCTCGACAAACCGGAAATCTCCGACACCGAATACGACCGGCTCCGCGCGGAGCTCGAGGCGCTCGAGGGGGAATTCCCCGATCTCGTCACGAGCGACTCTCCGACGCAGCGCGTCGGTGCCCCGCCGCGCGAAGATCTCCCGAGCGTCCGGCACGTGAAGCCGATGCTCAGTCTCGAGTCGATGATGAACGTCGACGCCGCCCGCGAGTTCGACAAACGCATGAAGAAGGGGCTCGGCTCGGACGACGTGACGTACGCCGTCGAGCCCAAATTCGACGGACTCTCGGTCGAGCTCCTCTACGAGGACGGCGTCCTCGCGCGCGGCGCGACGCGAGGAGACGGAACCGTCGGCGAGGACGTCACTCCCAACATCAGGACCATCCGCGCGGTTCCGCTGAGGCTCCGCGCCGCGAAGCCCCCCCGTCTGGTCGCGATCCGGGGAGAGGCGATCATGCCGCTCGGGGCGTTCCGCGATCTCAATCGATGGATGACGGAACGGGAGCTCCCCGCGTTCGCCAATCCGCGAAACGCCGCGGCCGGCTCCATCCGGCAGCTCGACTCGCGCATAACGTCCGCGCGTCCCCTCTCGTTCTTCGCGTACGAGATCATAAAGCTCGATGGCGCCGAGCCTCCCGACACGCACACGCAGGAGCTCGAGCTTCTTTCGAAGTGGGGGCTCCGCGTCGACCCGCACCGGAATATCTGCCGCACGATCGAAGAGGCGATCGCGTTCCACGGCGATCTCGCCGCGAAGCGCGACGATCTCTCCTTCGAGATCGACGGCGTCGTGATCCAGATCGATTCAAAGGCCGACCGCGAGATTCTGGGGCTCCGCTCACGTTCGCCGCGCTGGGCCATCGCGCTCAAGTTCGAGCCTCGCAAGGAAGTGACGATCGTCGAGGATATCGTCGTTCAGGTCGGCCGCACGGGCAAGCTCACACCGGTCGCCCTGCTGCGCCCGGTCGACGTGAGCGGTGTCACGGTGAGCCGCGCCACGCTGCACAACGCCGGCGAGGTCGCGAAGAAAGACATCCGCGTGGGGGACACGGTGCGCATCAAGCGTGCGGGGGACGTGATTCCCGCCGTCGTCGAGCGCATCCCGCAGAAGGACGAACGCCGCAAGCGCCCCTTCGCGATGCCCGGCGCCTGTCCCGTATGCGGTTCTGAGGTCGTCGAAGAGGGAGCGTACCATTTCTGCACGGGAGGCCTGAGCTGCCCGGCGCAACTCAAGCGCGGAATCGCGCACTTCGCTTCGAAGGGGGCGCTCGATATCGAGGGGCTTGGGGCAAAGACGGTCGCGGCGCTGGTCGACCGCGGCCTCGTCGCGAGCGTCGCCGACATCTACCGGCTCGAAGCCGCGGCGCTCCTCGCGCTCGACGGCTTCGCGGAGAAATCGGCCGCCAATCTGCTCGCGGCGATCGAGTCCTCGAAGAAGATCGCGCTCGACAGATTCCTCTACGCTCTCGGCATCCGCGAGGTCGGCGAGCATGTCGCGGCGGTTCTCGCGGCGCGATACGAAACGCTCGACGCGGTCATGGAGGCGACCGGGGAGGATCTCATGACGGTCCACGAGGTCGGCCCCGAGGTGGCGAAGAGCGTGTCGAGCTTCTTCGCCGACAAGAAGAACAGGGCCCTCGTTTCCGGGCTCCGGCGGCTCGGCCTCGAGGTCGCAGGGGCGGCCCGCGCGGATGGCTCGCGGCCGCTCGCGGGACGGACCTTCGTATTCACGGGGACGCTCGAGGAATTCTCGCGGGAGGAAGCGGAGCGTCTCGTCCAGTCGCTCGGCGGCCGCGCGAGCTCGACCGTGAGCAAGAAAACAAGCTGCGTCGTGGCGGGCGCCGAATCGGGCACGAAGCTCGCAAAGGCGGAGAAGCTCGGCGTCAAGGTGATCTCCGAGAAGGAATTCAAGAAGCTCGCCGGCGCCTGAGCGCCGACGCGCGATTCGCGCGCGGTCGCGTACATGCGAACATGGCAATAAAAAGGGCCCTCCCATGCGGGAGGGCCCTTGCTTCGCTCGCGACCGACCCTTTCGGGCCTGGCGCCGCTCATGCGGCCGACCCCCTCGGGCCCGCCGCCGGAATCCAGAGCGCCTACACGACGCCCTGATCGATCATCGAATCGGCGACCTTGATGAAGCCGGCGATGTTGGCGCCGTTCACGTAGTTGATGAACGTGCCTTCCGTGCCGTACTCCACGCACTGCTCATGAATGGCCTTCATGATGCCGTGCAGTCTCTCGTCGACCTCTTCGCGGCTCCAGCTGAGGCGGAGGCTGTTCTGCGACATCTCGAGACCGCTCGTAGAAACGCCCCCGGCGTTCGCGGCTTTGCCGGGGCCGTAGAGGATCTTGGCTTCGAGGTAGACCTCGATCGCTTCCGGCTTGCTCGGCATGTTCGCGCCCTCGGAGACGCAGAAGCAGCCGTTCTTCAGAAGCGTCTTCGCGTCGTTCGCGTCGACCTCGTTCTGGGTCGCGCAGGGGAGCGCCACGTCGCACTTGATGTCCCAGGGGCGCTTGCCCTCGAAGTACTGGGCCTTCGGGAACTTCTTCGTGTATTCGCTGATGCGCCCGCGCTTGACGTTCTTGAGATCCATGACGTACGCGAGCTTCTCCGCGTCGATGCCGGCCGGATCGTAGACCGAGCCGTTCGAGTCGGAGAGGGTGACAACCTTCGCGCCGAGATGGTTGCACTTCTCGGAGGCGTACTGGGCGACGTTGCCCGAGCCGGAAACCGTCACGGTCTTGCCCTTGAGCGAGTCGCCGCGGGTCTTGAGCATTTCCTCTGCGAAGTAGACCGTTCCGTAGCCCGTGGCCTCGGGACGAATAAGGCTTCCGCCCCACTTGCGCCCTTTGCCCGTGAGCACGCCCGTGAACTCGTTCCGCAGCTTCTTGTACATCCCGAAGAGGTAGCCGATCTCGCGGCCGCCCACGCCGATGTCGCCGGCCGGAACGTCCGTGTCGGCGCCAATGTGGCGGAAGAGCTCGCTCATGAACGACTGGCAGAACGCCATGACTTCATTGTCGCTCTTTCCCTTCGGATCGAAATCGCTCCCGCCCTTGCCGCCGCCCATGGGGAGCGTCGTGAGCGCGTTCTTGAACACCTGCTCGAAGGCGAGGAACTTGAGAATGCTCAGGTTTACGGACGGATGGAAGCGCAGGCCGCCCTTGTAGGGGCCGATGGCGCTGTTCATCTGGATGCGGAAGCCGCGGTTGACCTGAATCTCGCCCTTGTCGTCCACCCAGGGCACACGGAACATGAACATGCGCTCGGGCTCGACGATCCTTTCGAGGATCTGGTGCTTCTGATATTTGGGATTCTTGTTGATGAAGGGCATGAGAGAGCTGACGACTTCGAATACAGCCTGATGGAATTCGGGCTGATTCGGATCGCGCACCTTTACTTTTTCCATAAAGGCGCTGACGGGATCTGCTGCCATACTCGCCTCCTTACCAGGGAAACCCTGAAGATGAAAAACGCCCTTTCGGGCACTCCTGAAAGTAAATGAAGAACGGCGGAACTTGGCCGGTTTTAGGCTAAAAACAATATAGTTTCATGGCCGGAGGTGTCAAGCCGATTTTGCAGATGCCGGATTTTTTTCCTTAAAATTCATTTGAAACCGGCGAATTTTGGGCTATATTATCGACTAATATTGAGGTTTTCCTATCGTTGCCGGATATCTGGAACTCCTAAACCAGTAGAGGTGGCTCGATGATTATCGGCATTCCAAAAGAGATCAAAAAAGCTGAATACCGGGTCAGCCTTCTCCCGGTGGGAGCCGAGACCTTGAGAAAGCACGGGCACAAGGTTCTCGTCGAGAAAGGCGCGGGTATCGGGAGCGGTTTCCCCGACTCCGACTACCGCGCGGCGGGCGCCACCATCATCCCCTCGGCCAAGGCGATCTTCCGCAAGTCCGATATGATCATCAAGGTCAAGGAGCCCCAGCCGGTCGAGATCAAGATGATCCGCAAGGACCAGATCGTGTTCACCTATTTCCATTTCGCCTCCAGCAAGCCTCTCACGAACGGCATGCTCAAGTCCGGTGCCGTCGCAATCGCCTACGAGACGATGGACAAGAACGGCTCGCTCCCGCTCCTCGTCCCCATGAGCGAAGTCGCCGGGCGCATGGCGATTCAGGAAGGGGCCAAGTACCTCGAGCGTCCGATGGGCGGCATGGGCGTTCTCCTCGGCGGCGTGCCGGGCGTCGAGCCCGCGCAGGTGGTCATTCTCGGCGGCGGTGTAGTCGGCACGCACGCCGCGAAGATGGCGGCCGGCCTCGGAGCCAAGGTCACGATCCTCGACATCAGCCTCGACAGGCTCCGCTACCTGAGCGACGTCCTTCCGGCGAACGTCACCGTTCTCATGTCGAATACGGCGAACATCCGCAAGATGATCGCCGAGGCCGATCTCCTCGTCGGCGCGGTCCTCATCCCCGGCGCCAAGGCGCCGCGCCTCGTCACAAGGCCGATGCTCAAGCTCATGAAGAAGGGCTCCGTCATCGTCGACGTCGCGGTCGACCAGGGCGGCTGCATCGAGACGATCCACGCGACCTACCACACCGATCCGATCTACTTCGTCGACGGCATCGTGCATTACGGCGTCGCGAACATGCCGGGCGCCGTGTGCAGGACCTCCACGATGGCGCTCACGAACGCAACGCTCCCCTACGCGATCGAGATCGCGGACAAGGGGTACGTGAAGGCCGCGCGCGCGAACAGGACGATCTGGACCGGCATCAATATAATGAAGGGCGTCGTCACCGACGAAGCGGTCGCGAAGGCGTTCAAGCTGAAATACACACCGCTCGAGAGCGTGCTGCCGAAGAGGTAAGCTTCGGATAATTGGAGAATGTAAGAGCCCCCTGCCGAATAATCGGCCGGGGGCTTTTTTATTGAAGGCGCTTTCGCGGCCGCGCTAGTTGCCCTCCCGCGCCTTCCGCAATCTCTTCCAGAAGGGCTTCGTGAGAAAACTCCGCTCGTCGAGCGACGCGAGCCTCTCGTACATCGGCTTCGTCACGGTGAAGGCGAGCACGTCCGGCGGGAGGTACTGGCGCATGGCGATGTCCGTGCCGCCGATGACCGCCTGGGGTACGCCGAGGTCCTTGAAGACGCCGACGAGCTGCATGCATCCGGAGCCGAAGGGGGAGATCACGGGGGGCGGGTCCTCGGGCGCGCTCTCGTACTGCGCGCCGAGCATCATGAGGGCGAGCTGGTCTGGGTTCACGAAGAACGTGACGGTCTTGAGGTGCGCGTACTGCGATTCCCGCAGGGGGCCGACGAGAACGTTCTCGTGCTCCTGACGGTACGGCGGGCTGGAATCGATCCAGCGATTCATGAGATCGTGCGAGGCCTTGAGCCCCTCCTCGTCGACGAGGAAGCGGATGAACTCCTCGCGCGAGCGGGCCTCGACGCCGCACCAGGAGCGTCCCGCTCCGCCGCAGCCGAAGTTGTCCCTCGTAACGCGCAAGCTCTCCCCTTTGAGCCATCTCTTGTAGAACGCGAAAACGCAAATGCGCGTGCCCGGTTTCGGCTCGACGACGGGGGCGAATGGCTTCGCATCGGGTGCGTCATAAAATCCGATGAGCGGGATTTCTATCCCCGCGGTCTTGATGAGCTCGGACGGATAGGGCGACATGGCTTTCTCCTTTTCTCGGCCGCTTTGTCGCGGCGTCGAGATTATACTCCAAGCGCCCAAGGCACAATATGATTTTCATTGACAATGTCACGATATATGCATTATAAACATAATGTAGCTATTACATAATCATTAGGCAGGGGGCAACGTCTCATGCGGATGAAATTTCTCGACCGCGACAACGAACGGGCGAGGCTCATGCGGACCTTCTCGCGGCGCGAAGGTTCGCTGTGCTGCCTCTACGGGCGCCGCCGGTGCGGCAAGTCGCGCCTCATCGGAGAGGTGCTTCCAAAGCGCTCTTCCGTATATTATGTAGGGGACGAGCGTGAGCCGAGCCTCCAGCGCGCAGCGCTCGCCTCGGCCTGCGCCGACCTCCTGCCGGGATTCGATCGGGTGACCTACCCGGATTGGGCGAGTCTCTTCGAGCGATGGTGGCGGGAAGCGCCCAGCGGGACCGTGCTGGCCCTCGATGAGTTTCCGAACCTCGCGAGCTCGAGCCGCGAGCTCCCGAGCATCCTCCAGAAGCTCATCGATCGGCACCCGTCAAAGACGATCCATCTGGTCATCGCGGGCTCGTCGCAGCGGATGATGCAGGGACTCGTTCTCGATGCGACCGCCCCGCTCTATGGCAGAGCCCGGGAGATTATCAACGTCGAGCCCCTCGGTGCCGGTTGGCTCGGGAGCGCATTTGGATTCACGCGTTCGATCGACGTTGTGGAGGCCTACGCTCTCTGGGGAGGAATTCCGCTCTACTGGGAGCTCGCGTCGGACTACCGTTCGAGCAGGGAGGCGATGGAGGACCTCGTTCTCGACCCGATGGGAGTCCTCCACGCGGAGCCCCACCGGCTCCTGCTCGACGATATTCGCGAGACGGCCCAGTCCGCTTCCGTCCTTGCCTTGATCGCGCAGGGCTGCAACCGGATCTCGGAGATCGCCGCCCGCATGGAGAAGCCGGTCACTTCTCTCACGCGGCCCTTGTCGAGGCTGCTCGATCTCGGCCTCGTCCGTCGCGAGCAGCCGTTCAAGGTCTCGCAGCAGAGCTCGAAGAAAACTCTCTACCGGATCGACGACCCGTTTCTCGCGTTCTGGTTCAGATACGTCGAGCCGAACCGCTCGCGTCTCGAGGCCGGAAAGGTTCAGGCTGTCGCTCAAGGGATAGAAAAGGATCTTCCGGTTCACCGGGCCGAGATCTGGGAGGCGCTCGTGAGACGATCCGTTCCGCGGCTCTCGATCGATGGACGGGAATGGGGCACGGCGAACCGGTGGTGGGGCGGAGGGCTGGACAAGGAGCCGCTCGAGATAGACGTGGTCGCCGAGTCCGTCGACGGCAAAGCCGTGCTCGTCGGCGAGGTAAAATGGACCCTCGATGCGAGAGAGCTCGATCGGGCGAGGTACGATCTCCACAAGAAGACGGAAAGGCTCCCGCTGGCGGAAAGATACGACCGCGTGATCGAACGGGTTTTCGCCGCAAACGTGACAGGCCGCAGCCGGGAGAATCTCATCGCCGCGGGCGAGGTGCTGAGCGCGCTGAAGTGAAGGACGGTCACCGCGGCACCGAGCTTATACTCCGGGTGCGCGCCGCGCAATTTTGATGTTATTGCATTGATATATAACGAATTACAGGAAATCGCCCTATCGCCCCCTTGACAACGTGTACTGTGTAGTATATAATACATACATGATGAAACATTTCGGCGAGTACATACGGCAGCAGCGGGAGAAGCTGCGGGAGAACAACCCGGAATTCTCCCTTCGAAAGATCGCGGCGAAGATCGATGTCGAGCCTTCGTTCCTCAGCAAGGTCGAACGCGGCGAGCAGCCGCCCCCCTCCGAAGCGAAGATCGCGCTTCTCGCGGAGGCGCTCGGGGAGGACGCGGACGTGCTGCTCGCGCTCGCGGGCAAAGTATCGAGCGACCTGCAGAAGGTGATACGGCAGCGGCCGAAGCTCTTCGCCGAGCTCATTCGCGAGATGAAAGACATGCCGGATCACGCGGTGCTTCGCCTCGTGCGCGAGGTGCGCGACGGCAAATGGTGACCGAAGGAGGAGAACGATGATAGAGCTCAAACGCGACAGCCTCGTCTTTTCATTCCCGGAGGTGCATCCGGAGGCGCGACTCGAAATCGAGTTCGAGCGCACGCTCCGGATCCCCGACGACGGGAAAGACCACTTCCTTCCGCCCGGGCTCGGCAGCTTTCCTCTGAAACACGTCGACGATTTCGCCGGCGGCGTGCCGGGAAAATGGCTCGAGCACGGCGGCGTGATGCTTCCGATGCACCAGGCCGAGGCGATGTGGATCATGTTCGACTCGTCGCATATATCCGGCCATGGCGCGGAGTATCCGTTCGCCGTCAAAATCGCGGCGGGGAAGATCGACGCCGTCACCGGCGAGCAGTGGACGAACGGCCTTCACGGCGTGCCGCAGGATTACCTCGTCATCCCCGAGCAGCCCTGGCTCGACGGCTTCTGCGTCGAGAAGGGAGTCATCCGGCAGTTCGTCGCGATGCCTCTCGGCCGCGGCTACACCGCCGAGGAGCAGATCACGGGCGCCGCGGAGTTCGGGGGGCTCCAGATCATCGCCTATCCGATGAAGCGCGAGGCGTTCGAGCGGCGGTTCCCGAAGCGGCGCGACGCCGAACGCGCGATGGAAGTGTCGCTCTGCATGCCCAATATGTCAAAAATGGACATGGGGCTCGCCCCGGGCGGGCGCATGATACAGGAGATCTGCGAAGACCCGTTCGACTTCAACGATTGGGACCGCTCGCGCTCCAGCAGGTGCTTCATGCACATCGCGAACTCGCTCGTCTGGCGGGCGATCACCGGAGAGGCGCCGCCCACCGTGCCGCCGACCGCGGAGGCATACACGAGCGCGGGGCTTCCCTGGTTCGACTACTACGCCGAGGGCGCGGAGGCGCTCGAGGGTTCCGATATCCTGAAGCAGTTGAAGAGCGTGATTCAGCTCGGCCGCGAGAAGAGGGAAACGCCCGTTCCGGAGAACGGGTCCGTCGCCCCGGAGAGGGTCGTCCGTCTCGGCGACAGACGCCCGCGGTCCCAGGTTCGGGAGGGGAAGTTCTAGCTCGCTCTGTGCGCGGCGCGGGAGCAACGCCCCGCGCCGCGATATCTCATCGGCGGAGCGGCGCCGCCTTCGTTTATCGCCTCAAGAGCGCCGCCATCTCCCGCACCGCCTGCTCGATCCCGACGAACATCGCCCGCGCTATGATGCTGTGGCCGATGTTGAGCTCCTCGATCTCGCGGATCTCGACGATCTGACGAACGTTGTGGTAGGTGAGGCCGTGCCCCGCGTGCACCCTGAGCCCGTGCTTGGCGATCGCCTGGGACGCGTCGCGGATCGCGCGCAGCGTTCGCTCGACCTCGGCCTTCCCCGCGTTCGCGTATTCGCCCGTATGTATCTCGACCGCGTCGAAGCCCAGCTTCGCGGCCTCCTTGATCTGCGCGATGTCGGGATTGAGGAAGGCCGCCACCGTGATTCCGCCTTCCTTGAGCGACTTGACGATGGGTCCCGCCGCGGCGCCGATCTTGAGAAGATCGAGCCCGCCTTCGGTCGTAATCTCCTCGCGCTTCTCGGGCACGAGCGTCACCGAATCGGGACGGAGCGCGAGCGCGATCTCCTGCATCTCGGTCGTCGCGGCCATCTCCATATTGATCCGCGTCTGGGCGAGCTCGCTGATGAGGCGCGCGTCGCGGTTCTGGATGTGCCGCCGGTCCTCGCGCAGGTGAAAGGTGATCTGATCGGCGCCCCCGTGCTCGGCCACCATCGCCGCCGTCACCGGATCGGGCTCCGTCGTCTTCCGCGCCTCGCGGAGCGTGGCCACATGGTCTATATTGACTCCAAGCCTGATTGTGCTCAAAGCCTTCCTCCTTCTGCCATCGCCAGGTTGTGTCTCTTTATCATCTGGGAGATCGTCAGAAAATCGATCCCCTCTTTCCTCGCCTCGTCGATCATCCAGCGGAGATCGTCGAGCGTCTGGGGCTTTACGTGAACGATGCCGATCGCCGAGCCTCTCCGCGCCGCGATCGACAGGAGCTTCCGCATGTTCTCGCGCGTGTCCCCGTCGCCGCCGTCGACGAGCATGTCGTTGGCCGCGGCGCTCGTCCCGAGCTCCCCGGCGATCTGGCGCACGACCGAGTGCGAGGTCGTCACGCTATCGAAGAAGAAGAGCCCGCGCTCCCGGCAGAGCCGCAGCACCGTTTTCATGAGCGCGCGGTCGGCGGTCGCCTTCGAGCCCATGTGATTGTTGATCCCTATTGCGCCGGGCGTGGTCTCGAGCGCCTTCGCAATTGTCTTCTCGATCTCGGACGGCTTCATCGATACGCGGATGAGCGGAATCTCGCCGCTGTCCCAGCCTTCTTTCTCCGCCTCCATCGGAAGATGGCAGAGAATGTCCTTCCCCGCCTCCGAGGCCGCGAGGCAGATCTTTTGAGAATGCTTGAGCCCCGGTATCACCGCAATCGTAAGCGGTATGTCGAGCTCGAGAAACTCCTTCACGAGTTCGTTGTTGAAGAATCCGAAATCGTCGACGCAGATGGCGACGACGCGCTCGGGCCGCTGCCCGGCTCCGGCCCGATGCTGGCGCTCGGAGCCTTTCTTGATGACGCACCGGTGGGTGAGCGCGCGCCTCGTGCCGATTTCCATCGTGATGATGGTGCCGTCCTTCCCCTCGCGGCAGGAGCGCACCCTTCCTCCGATCGCGCGCACGGCCTTCGTTATCGCGGCGTTGATCTGTACGAGAGAGGCGTCCGGGGCCGTCTCGGCGCGGATGATCGTCGCCGTGCTCTCCGATCCGGCCTGATTCTCGGTCTCGATCCTCAGATGCTTTCCCATGACGCCGTAACGCCTGAGCGCCTTCACGATCCGCTGCTCCATGTCGCGCTGGACGTACGTGTACCGGCTGTCGACGCCGGCGTCGAGGAGAAACACCCTCCCGCTCTCCGTCTTGAAATAGCGATAGATCCCGAGCGCGGCGATGAAGACGAGGCAGAGGACGACCGCGAACATCTTGAGGCGCGACGAGCTGTCCGATTTCTTCTTTACCACATGAATACTATAGGCAGGAGATCGGGGCAAAGTCAAGGAGCGGCGGAAGTGCGCTTCCAATCGGGTAATAGAAAAGCCCCCTCGGGGGAGGGGGCTTGATTCTTCATCGATGCGCGGGAGCGGGCGTTCACCGCGGTTCGTGCATCGCTATTACAGATTCGGGATATCGTAGATATGCCGAAGTCTGTAGATTCTCTTGCCACCTTCGGGGACACCGATAGCGATGAACGTGGCCTTGGCGTTCCCGATATACGTCGTCGCTCCTCCATTGATGCGCGCCACGATATAGTAATCCCGCGTCGTCTCCCAACAGTCGTCGCAGGAGACGGTTCCGAGAGTGTCTATCTGCTGCCATGTTCCCGGCTGTGCTATCGTAAGCTCGAGTTTATCGAGCCACCATAGCGGAGGGACATTCGGGCTACTATTAGCCATGTCGAACAGTCTGTTCGTCTGCTCGATATCCTTGGCCCTATCGTTAATTGACTCATCCTGGTTGTGCCACTCATAAGCGTCATTGAGGAGCTCTTCATAATGAGGCTTGTCTCGCTCCTTGTAGCACTGAATGAGGTTATATATGATGTTTTCCTTATCCGTCAGAGATTTGTAGTTAGCCACGGGTGGTTTCTGCGGCACCTCTTCGTCAGGAGAAAGGATACATCCCGAATAACCGATCAGGGCGAACACGGCGAGCACCATGAACGCATATTTCAATCTGCTTCCAAACATACATTTTCCTCCTTATGGGATAGTACCACATTCGGACGAATTATTCAAGAGCAAACTTCCCTCCAGCATATCTGATTCTTGGCCGTTTCATGCAACTCCGTGCGTTCTATAAACGACGCCTCCCTCTCAGGATGCCCGATGTGGGGTTGAGGCCGCTCGCCTCGATGTCCTCCCAGGTCTTCAGAACCCACCCCTGCGTACTCAGGACGATCGTGAAGCGGGCGATTCCAGCGTAGACCTCGGCGGAGCCGTTCCCGAGGTGCAGGGTTATCATGTATATGCCTTCAAAGGTCGCGAGTCCCCCCTGCTCGTTTTCCTTGTCGAAATGCAGATTCGAGTCGCCGAACTGCACGGTCCTCGCGCCGGCATAATCTATCTTGATACTTTTGAGCACCTCGAGCTCAATTTTCTTCGTCCAACTCTCGAATTTCCCTGGGTATGTGGTCGCGGCATCAAGGGACGGGATAAAGGTGAACAACGAATCGAGGCTCCGCTCATAGTTCGAGTCGCGGTTCGAGGCGACCCCGCTCTTGAGATTGGCGAACACGTCCTTCGGCCTGTTAGGCAAGATCCACGGATACTGGTCCGTTCCGCTCGCCGGGGTTTCGGCCGTGCGCGGCTCGAAGATGCACCCCTCCTGCACGATCGTCGCGAGTAACAGCAGACCCGCGATACAATATTTCCGCATGGCGCTCCTCCTTCTAGAACTTGAGTGTAAGCTCCGAATCGGCCTCCCAGTATTCTTTTCGCTCGGGCGTGATGTAGGGGCCGTAGTTCCTCATATACGCGACGTCGAGCGATATGCCGCCGCGCTCCCCGAATTTCATCGTTCTCGCGAAGCCGAGCGTCATGCCGCCCGACTCGTACGTCGTCGTCGTCGCGATGATCTTGCGTCCGTTCCGGGTGCCGAAGACGTTGCCCCTCTGAATCCT
>JBAZPL010000047.1:0-15356 GCA_041648155.1 Candidatus Krumholzibacteriia bacterium | reverse complement strand
TCAACTCTTTAATTAAGAGATGCGTCCCAGGATGGCTCCCCACTCTCCGGCGGGGACTTTCTTATGCCCCGGGGACAGCGCGAGAGCTACACGGATAGGGAATTTTGGGGGACAGGCCGGCGAAACCCGGACTATTCTTCCCAGGTTTCCACTTGCCCTTCGATGACGTAGACGTAGCGCTTCTTGTTTTTCTGGCGCACGTCCTTGTAGATCCATTGCTCCTGCATACTTCCCGACAGATCGACGCTCTTCATCTCGTCGGGATAGCCCCACGACTCGAGCGCGGCCTCGCGCTTCATGCCCTTGAAAAGCTGGCGATCGAATACCGCTTTCGCCGTTTTCTTTCCGAATTTGCGCAGGTTCATGCGGTACCGGTATTCCGGCTTCGTGAAAAAGAAGAGCTTGTTGAGCTTCTCCTCAACCGAGACCATCGTGAGCGGGCGCTCGAGATTGAGCGCGTGCGTGATATTGCGTCTGTTCGGGCCACGGACGGTGATGGAACCTGTCCAATGCATACCGATGGAGACCAGCTTTATTTTCGTATCGCGGTCGATGACCCCCTCGGGGCCGAGGTCGATGAGCAGGGCCCTCGTCCATGCCTCCCGACCGACGTAGGTCTGGTCGAGCTTGTCCATTTCCTCGATCGGAATGTCCTTGACGACCTTGTTGACGACGTTGCAGCCGGCAAAGATGCATACGATTAACAGAGCCAGAATCGCATATCTGGTTACCATTACCGCAAACTCCTCCTTGGACAATTTCGGGTTACACGCACCTGAATAACATAGAGTGCCATTTTGTATAAATCAAGCCATTTTCTACGCGATTCCCCTGATATGCCTGAGCTTCATGATGCCCTCGCGCCAATCGCAATCGATCGCGACGAGATCGAACCGGTATTCGCTCGCGCGGGCTTCCGCCGGCGCGGTGAGCAGGTACTTCCGCGCGGCGCGGCGCACGTTTCTCAACTTGTCGCGGCTCACCGCGTCGATCGCTTCCCCGAAGGCGGCGCTCCGGCGGGTTTTCACCTCGACGAAGGCGACGCAGGGGCCGTCTCGAACGATGAGATCGATCTCGACGTGCTCGAACCGGTAGTTTCTTTCAAGGATCGTACAGCCGCCGAGTTGCAAATAGAGCGCCGCAATCTTCTCGCCGAGCGTCCCGAGAAATGCGTTCCGTTCCTCCACCGCCACCCCTCCCCTGAATCCCCGCGCATGCGCCGCTGCTCACGCGCCTGCCCTGAAACTCTTCCTGTGGAACTCCGTCCGGCCCAGTCTCCCGATCGCTTCGATATGCTGCGCCGTTCCGTACCCTTTGTTCTCCCGCAAGCCGTACCCGTGAAAGACGCCGGCGCTTTTGCGCATGATGCGGTCCCTCGTGACCTTCGCGATGATCGAGGCCGCGGCGATCGAAAAGCTCTTCCCGTCTCCGCCCGGGATGGCGACCGCGGGAACGCGTAAATCGGGCAGCCTGTTGCCGTCGATGAGCACGAGATCCGGCATCGCACCGAGGGTTTCGACGGCAATCTTCATCGCCTTGAGGGTAGCCCTGAGAATATTGATGCAGTCGATCTCGTCGGCTTCCACGATGCCGACGCCGTGGGCGATGCAACGATCGAGAATGCGCGCGTAGAGCCGCTCGCGCTCGTTCTCGCTCACGAGCTTCGAATCCCGCACGCGGCACAGGACGTCGCAGGGCTCGCAGATGACCGCCGCCGCGACGACGGGGCCGGCGAGCGCCCCCCTCCCGGCTTCGTCCACACCGGCCATGAGGCCGGGAGGCGAGAGTCTTCTCTCGCCGTCGAACCTGACCAGATCTTCGAATGCGATCCGGCGACCGGCTTTCATTCCTCGACCTTATCCATCCTCTCGGCGATGCGTGCCGCTTTGCCTTTGAGCTCCCTCAGATAGAAGAGCTTCGCTCTCCGCACCTTCCCCTTGCGCAGGACGCGGATGGCCGAGACGTTCGGCGAATGGAGCGGAAATATGCGTTCCACCCCGACGCCCGAGCTGATCTTGCGAACGGTGAAAGTCTCGCTGAGGCCGGAGCCGCGGCGCTGCATTACCGTTCCCTGGAACGCCTGCACGCGTTCCCGCTCTCCTTCGACGACTCTGATATCGACCCGCACCGTATCGCCGACGGCGAATTCGCTCGTCGATTCCTTCATTCGCTTCGCGGCGATCTGATTGAGGATATCCATGGTTCCTCCTTTAATTCGTTCCTTGCTTGCCTGCTCTGGACATGAGATCCGGTCTGAACCGGCGCGTGCGTTCGCGCGCCGAATCCACCCTCCACTGGTCTATTCGTGCATGGTTCCCCGATAAAAGCACCTCGGGCACCGCGAGCCCTCCGAACTCGGGAGGCCTCGTGTAGTACGCCGCGTCGAGGCAGAATTCCCGCTCGGCGGTGAAAGAATCGGACTCGCCCGATCGCTCGTTCCCGAGGACTCCGGGGAGACGACGGACGACCGAGTCGGCGACGACGAGCGCGGCGAGCTCGCCGCCGCTCAGAATGTAGTCGCCGATCGAGATGCTCTCCGTGACGGCAAGATCCCGAACCCGTTCGTCCACCCCTTTGTAACGTCCGCAGATGAAGACGAGCTTTTTCTTCGTCGCGAGCTCGTTCGCTTTTTCCTGATCGAAGACCTTCCCGCACGGCGAGAGAAGAATCACGGGAGCATCGGCTCCCTCGTCGGCGGAGCGGACCGATTCGACCGCTTTGAGGATCGGCGGCGCCATGAGAATCATCCCCGGCCCGCCTCCGTACGGGTAATCGTCAACGCTGCCGTAGCGATCCTCCGCAAAATCGCGCAGGTTTATCACGTGGTAGCTCGCGGCTCCGCTCTTCTCCGCGATGCCGGTCATTCCCGAGGCAAGCGGTTCCCGAAACATATCGGGGAAGATCGTGAGAAAATAGATGTCCATACCGGCGCACCCTACCAGGTCAGGTCGAGAAGCCCCTCGGGGGGATCTATCTCGACGATTCCCTCTTCTATCGAGACCCTGCGGACAAAATTGGGGACGTGCGGCACAAGATGCCGCGCGCCTTCGTGCTCGATGACAAGGCAGTTCTGGGCGGCGCCGAGGAGCATGTCGACGACGACCCCGAAAGGGGCGCCGTTCTTGAGAACGACGTCGAGACCGATAAGCTGGCACGGGAGCAGCTCGTCGGGCAACAACGAGCCGCCGAGCGCGTCCAGCGAAAGCCCCAAGCTCGAGCCGATGAGCGGCTCGGCCGCCTCAATCGTATCGATCCCGTCGAGCTTCAGGATATAGGTCAGCCCTTTGGGCCGCGAGCGCGCGACGTGCACCGTCCGCAGCACCGTCTCGTCGCTCAGAACGTCGAGCGCTTCGGCATTGAGCGCATTGAGCCAGAAATCGGGCGCCGGAAGGAGCTTCACCTCTCCCTTGAGGCCCACCGCCTTCACGATCGTACCCAGAATCGCTGTATCCGCCATTCCGCTCAGTCCTTCACTCGCGAATCTCGAGAAGCACTTTCTGCCCGAGACGCGTCGAGGCGGCGTTGACGAGCGCGCGCAGCGCCTTGGCCGTCTGGCCGCTCCGCCCGATGATCTTCCCGACGTCGTCTTTGGCGACCGAGAGCACGATGATAATCGTCTCGTTCCGTTTCTCTTCCTCGATGACGATCTTGTCGGGCTTGTCGACGAGCATCTCGGAAATCTTCCGGACCATGGTCTTGATCTTTACGACACTCATGTTACCCTTCCTTCGGGGCCGCCGTATCGGGCGCCGCCTCGGCAGCCTTCGCCGCCGCCGCGGCCTTTGCGGCTTTCTTCTTTCCCGGCCGTTTCTTCTTTTCCTTCCCCTCGACGGCTTTCGGCTGTTTCAGTCTCCGCTCGGCTATTGTGGAGTCGAGATCGGGGATCGCAACCCCCGCGCGCAGCATCCGCCACCGCTCCGTCAGCCCGAGCTTCTTCAGGAGAATGCCCACCTTCTCGGAGGGAATGGCGCCCTGGTCGAGCCAGTAATAGATCCTGTCATCGTCCATCTTGATCTGCGGGGGTTCGACCATCGGATTGTAATGGCCGAGAATCTCGATGAATCTGCCGTCGCGCGCGCTGCGCGAATCGATGGCGACAATCCGCCAGAAGGGTCGCTTCTTCGTACCCATTCGCCTCATTCTGAGCTTTACCGACAAGGTGTACCTCCGTGTAGAACCCGTTCGTTACGACGGCGGGAGATTGAACGGCATCTTTCCCGCCATTTTTGTGAAACGCTTCATCATCTTCCGCATTTCCTGAAACTGGTTCAGGAGACGGTTCACATCCTGCACGAGCGTTCCGCTGCCCGCAGCGATGCGGCGCCGCCGCGATCCGTCGATGATGTGGGGATCGCGCCGTTCTTCGGGAGTCATCGAGCGAATGATCGCCTCGATCTTCCTCAGCTCCTTCTCCCCGGCGTCCCCTCCCGCGACTCCGCGGATCTTCACCCCGGGTATCATCCCGAGGACCTGATCGAGCGGGCCCATTTTTCTCAGGCGCTGCAACTCCCCGAGGAAATCTTCGAGGGTAAACGATTCCCTCCGGAGCTTGCGCTCGAGCTCCTGGGCCGTCTTCGCGTCGATCGTCTCCTGGGCCTTTTCGATGAGGGACATAACGTCCCCCATCCCCAGGATCCTGCTCGCCATGCGGTCGGGGTAGAAGGCCTCCAGGTCATCCACCTTCTCGCCGACGCAGGCGAATTTTATAGGCTTGCCGGTGACGCTCGTCACCGAGAGCGCCGCCCCGCCGCGCGTGTCCCCGTCGAGCTTCGTGAGGACCACGCCGGTGAGATCGACCTCCCGCGCGAACTCCTCGGCGACGCGCACGGCCTCCTGGCCGGTCATGCTGTCGAGGACGAGAAGCGTCTCTTCCGGTGCCAGAACTTTCCTGACGGAGCCGAGCTCCGCCATCATCTCTCTGTCGATATGGAGCCGCCCCGCGGTATCGACGATGACCGTATCGCAGAGGTCCCTCTTCGCGATCCGCAGCGCGCTCTCAACTATCTCCACGACCGGGAGGTCGGTTCCCGGAGCATGGATCGGAACGTTGATCTGCCGCGCGAGCACTTTCAACTGTTCGACCGCGGCCGGCCGGTATATATCGGCGGCGACGAGGAGCGGACGGCGCCCCTTCTTGCGCACGAAAACCGCGAGCTTCGCCGCGAAGCTCGTCTTCCCCGATCCCTGAAGCCCCACGATCATAACGGAGGCGGGCGATCCGGAGAGGTTGAAGCTTACCGGCTTCGTCCCGAGAAGCGTAACGAGCTCCTCCTGGACTATCTTTATTATCTGCTGGTCGGGGGTGAGGCTGTCGAGCACCTTCTGGCCGACGGCACGCTCGCCCACTCGCCCAACGAACTCCTTGACTACCTTATAGTTAACGTCTGCCTCGAGCAGGGCTCTCCGCACCTCGCGCATGGCTTCAGCGATGTGCCCTTCCCGGACTTTCCCCTGCCCGCGCAGCTCCTTGAAAATTCGCGCGAATTTGTCGCTCAGATCCTGAAACAACTAGACCCATCCCCTACCCGGAAAATAAGTAAACTAACATAATATTTCGCTAAATGGCAAGGGAAATCAAGCTTTTATGAGCGCAGGGCAACGGCCCGGCGACGAGATCCGGCGCGGGCGGCGGATCGAGACGCGTCATTGAATCACGATCCGCGGATCGCTCGAATCGCTCCGGCGTAATCGGTGCACTTGAAAACCGCCGTCCCGGCAACGATGATCTGCGCTCCCTCCTCCCGCACCCGCCAGGCGTTTTCCGGCTTGATTCCGCCGTCCACTTCGATGACGAAACGGTATCCTTTCTTTTCCCTCATCCGCTTCGCCTCGCCGATCTTCGCTATCGCTTCCGCGATGAGCTCCTGTCCGCCGAAGCCCGGGAACACGGTCATGACGAGGAGCAGGTCGATCTCGGAAAGCAGGTGCTCGATCTTCGAGAGCGGCGTATCGGGGTTTATCGCGAGCCCCGCGTCGCAGCCGAGCGAATGAATTTTTGCGATGATGTCGGCATGACCCGTTCGGCACGCTTCCCAGTGAAAGCTCACGGCCGAGCTTCCCGCCTTGATGAATTGCTCCGCATAGGTATCCGGGTTCAGGATCATGAGGTGCGTGATGAGCGGAACGCGCGCGATTTTCGCTATTCCCGAGACGACCATGGGGCCGAAGGTGATATTGGGGACGAAATTGCCGTCCATCACGTCGAGATGGAGGAAGTCCGCGCCGGCGTCCTCGACCGAGCGTACCTCGCGCTCGAGGCATGAAAAATCCGCCGAGAGGAGAGACGGCGCGACGGCCACCCGGCCCTCATCATTCAAGCGCCGAAACGACGAGTTCAATGGTGTCTCCTTCCTTGATCTTCGTACCCGCGGGAGGGACCTGCGAGAGAATCGCGTTCGGGAATTTCCCCTCGCCGCGCTTCCTCGATGCGGCGTGCACGACGTTGAACCCGAGCCGCTCGAGCCTGTCTTTTACGAACGGATAATCCCTGCCGACGAGATTGGGCATGAGGTACGACTTCGGCTCCCCGTGTATCGCGACGAGGATGTCGACGGGAGCGCCGCGCGGGACCTTCGCGCCGGCCGAAGGGCTCGTCGCGAGCACGGAGGGCTGTCCCTCGCCGGGAACAAAAATCCGCACGGTGCGCCCTTTCGCGAGCCCCGAGCTCTCGACGAGTACCTCCGCCTCGCGAAGCGTCTTTCCCGCGAACGAGGGCACGATCTCCATTCTGCGTCCCGAGCTCACGGCGACCTTGATCGTTCTTCCCCGCTTGAGCCCCTTCCCTTGCTCCGGATCCTGCGAAATGACGTATCCCTCCGGGACCTCGTCGGAACTGCGGCTGCCGGTGACGGCGACCTCAAGACGCTCCTTGCGGCAGACTTCCTGCGCCTGCTTCAGGCTCATTCCCTCGATCGCGGGTGCCACCGCGACCTTGCCCCGTCCGACGATGCCCGGCATGATAACGAGATCGAATATAATGACGCCGGCGAGGAAGGCCCCCGCGATCAAGAGAAGGTAGAGCACGATCGCCGGGTACTGGTGTTTTCTCAGTCTATCGATCAAGCCGCCCGCCAAGAATCTCCCCCCTTTCGAGCGCAAAACCGCGGAGAAATTCGGACGCGGCAAGGGCGCGCTTCCCCTCGGCCTGGAGCGCGAGGAGCCCTACGGCTCCCCTTCCGCACGAAACGAGGATCGTGCCCCCTTTTGCTTCGAGAATGGCGCCCGGCGGCGCCCCCCGCGGAACGAGGTCCCGGGGCTCCGCTTCGTGGACTTTCAGGTACGCGCCGCGGTAATAGCAGAAACTCCCCGGCCAGGGATTCATGCCGCGAATGTGATTGTGCACGGCGAGGGCGTCCTTCTCCCACGGAATGAGCCCGTCTTCCTTGCGCAGAAGGGGCGATTTGACGATTCCCTCTTCGGGCTGCGGCGCCGGACGCAGCCCGTCGCGCGCGATCCGCCGCAGCGTTTCGACGAGAAGCGGAGCGCCCGCGGCCGCGAGCCGCTCCGAGAGCCGCCCCGCATTCTCCAACGGATCGATGCCGACGACCGTCTGCAGATAGATCGGACCGGAATCGAGCGACTCGGCCATCTCCATGGTCGTTACGCCGGTGAAGGAATCGCCGTTCACGATCGCGCCGACGACGGGGCTCGCACCCCGATACCGGGGCAGCAGCGAGGCGTGGAGATTGATATTGCCCTTCTTCGCGATGCCGAGGGCTTCTTTCGGCAGAATCCTCCCGAACGAAACGACGACGAAGAAATCGGGAGCGGCCGAGCGGAGATCGTCCAGCGCGCCGCTCTCCCGAAAACTCCCGATTATTTTTACCGGAATGCCTTTTTTTTCGGCGAGCTTGCGGACCGGAGTGGGGACGATGCTTTTGCCGCGGCCCGCGGGCCGGTCGGGCTGCGTCACAACGAGCGCCGGCATGAATTCGCTCGCGGCGAGCGCTTCAAGGGAGGGCAGGGCGAAGACGGGGGATCCAAAAAAAACCAGACGCTCCATCGCTATTTCTCCTTGCCGCCGCCGGCAAGGTTCTTGAGCTTTGCCTTGATGAGCGAGCGTTTCGCAAAGGAAAGCCGGTCGATGAACAGCACTCCGTTCAGATGGTCGAGCTCATGCTGCACAATCCTCGCGAGAAGCCCTTCCGCATCGAGCGTTCGCTCCTTCCCGTTCTCGTCCCGGTAAAGGACGGTGATGCGCTCGGGGCGTTCGACATCCCCCCTGACGCCGGGAACGCTCAGGCAGCCCTCCTCGATCTTCGCCGTCTCCTTGGAAGCCGCGACGATCCGGGGATTGATCATCTTGATGAGCTTCGTTTCGTCTTCCGGCTCGGGATTCACGATCGCGATCTGCTTCGAGATGCCGATCTGCGGAGCGGCGAGACCGACTCCCCTTGCCGCGATCATCGTTTTCTCCATGAGCTCGAAAAGCGGCTTGAGCTCGGGACCGCTCTCCTCGACGACTTTCCCCTTCCCGCGCAGCACCCGGTCCCCGTACTTCCGTATGCCGAACGATTCCTCCATGCGTTACCTCTCGAGGGAAAAAACCGCTCGAGCCCGCTCTCCTATTCCGCCTTCTTGTCGATAACAGCGGCGACGGCGCTCTTGACGAGCTCGATCTTCACTTCTTCCGAAATCTTGAGAACGATCAGGTTATCCTTCACGTCGTGGACCGTACCGTACATGCCGCCGGTAGTCACGACGCGGTCCCCCTTGCGCATCGAGTTGAGCATGTTCACATGCTGCTTCTGCTTTTTCTGCTGCGGCAGAATGAGGAGGAGATAGAAAATCACGAAGATCAGGAGAATCGGGACGAAGCTCACGAGGAGAGAAGGACCACCCTTGGCGCCTCCCGACGGATTGTTGCTGAACGCAAAGAATAGACTATGCATCGTTCCTCCTTTAAACGGATCCTTCAGCTTCACTGCCGACCGGATTGTAGGCTCGGTAAAAGCCCTCTCTCCACTGGGAAAACTTTCCTTCCCGTATAACTTGCCTCATTTCCGAGAGGAGATGCAAGTAAAAATAGAGGCTGTGATAGGTCGCGAGCCGCGGTCCCAGCATTTCCCCCGCGTTGAAGAGGTGGCGGATGTACGCGCGGCTGTAAGTCCGGCACACCTCGCATCGGCAATCGGGATCGAGCGGCGCGCCGTCCCGGGCGTATGCCGCGTTTCTGACGACGAGCTTTCCCCGCGAAGTGAACACGCAGCCGTTCCTCGCGTTTCGCGTCGGCACGACGCAGTCGAAGAGATCGATCCCGCGCGCGACCGCCTCGACGATGTCCTCGGGATGACCGACTCCCATGAGGTAGCGCGGCTTGTCCGCGGGGAGCAGGCTCGCGGTTCGGGCGGTCGTTTCGAAGGTGTCCTCCTTCGGTTCGCCGACGGAGAGCCCCCCGATCGCGTAGCCGGGAAAATCGAGAGCGACGAGCTCCCGCGCCGATCGCTCCCTGAGATCCGGATACAGAGAGCCCTGCACGATGCCGAAGAGCACGCGCTCGTATCCGTCGCGCGTCACGCGCGCCCCGCGCGCGGCGAGGCTCCGCGTCGCCCAGAGCGTCGTGCGCTCGACCGCCTTTTCCGCGCGGCCGCGATCGCAGGGGTAGTCGGCGCACTCGTCGAGAACCATCATGACGTCGGAACCGATGGAGAGCTGTATGTCGACGACCCGTTCGGGAGTGAGAAAATGGGTGGAACCGTCGAGATGCGATTTGAATTCAACGCCCTCGTCCCCGATCCTGCTCAGATCGGCGAGGCTCAGCACTTGGTAACCGCCGCTGTCGGTGAGAACGGGGCCCTTCCACCCCATGAACCGGTGGATGCCGCCCGCCTCCTCGATGAGCCTCTCGCCGGGCCGCAGGTAGAGATGGTACGTGTTCGAGAGGATCATGCCGGCGCCGATCTCCTCGAGGTCCCGCGCCGAAAGGGTCTTGACCGTGCCCTGCGTGCCGACCGGCATGAACGCGGGAGTCTCGACGGGGCCGTGATCGGTCTCGATGAGACCGCACCGCGCCCCCGAAGGATCGACGTTTCGCAGCGTAAAACCGAACGGCATAGGCGGCACCCGCTACCGGATGAACATCACGTCCCCGTAGCTGTAGAACCTGAACTTCCTCCCGATCGCCCACCGGTACGTCTTGAGCACCGATTCCCTGTCCGCGAACGCGGCGACGAGGAGAAGCAGGCTTGATTTGGGCAGATGGAGGTTCGTGAGGAGCGCGTCGACGATCCTGAACCGGTATCCCGGATAGATGAAGAGATCGGTCGTTCCCGCGAGATAGGTCTGCCCTTCGATGGTACGCTCCTCCTGGTTCGCGAACGGTCCGACGGCGAGCGTCTCGAGAACGCGCGTCGTCGTCGTGCCGACCGCGATGAGTCTTCTTCCCGTTCGGCGGGCATCCCTGATCTCTTCCCAGTTTTCCTTTTTGATGAGCGCGAACTCCGGCTCGAGCCGGTTTTCCTCGACCGTCTCGCTGGCGAGCGGGCGAAACGTCCCGGGGCCGACGTGCAGCGTGACCGGCACGATCGTCACGCCCCGGCGCTTGACGTCGAAGAGAACCTTTTCGGTGAAATGGAGGCCCGCGGTGGGCGCCGCGACCGAACCGTCGCGGCGGGCGTATACCGTCTGGTAGCGTTCGCGGTCGCGCTCGTCGTCCTCGCGCTTGATGTAGGGCGGCAGCGGCACGTGCCCGCATTCCTCGAGAAACCGGTTTTCCTCGATCGAGGCGGGAAGGATCACGTGCCATTCCCCCTCGCCGGCGCTCGCGCCGATCGTGATCTCGAGATCCCGCTCCCCGACGAGCACGGTCTCTCCCTCGCGGAGCTTGCTCGCGGGCCGAAGCATCGCGATCCATCGCCGGTCGGAGATGCGCCTCACGAGAAAGATTTCGACGAGCCCCCCGCTCTTTCTCCTGCACAGGATCCGCGCCGGTATGACGCGCGTTTCGTTGACGGCGAGGATGTCTCCCTCCTGGAGAAAGCGCGGGAAATTCGAAAAAAGCGTTTCCCTGATATCCTCGCCCGAGCGGTCGAGGACGATGAGCCGGCTCTCGTCGCGCAGCTTCGGAGGATGTTGCGCGACAAGCTCCCGGGGAAGCTCGTAATCGAAATCGCTGAGTTTCATGGTCAACCGATTTTCGCGTGAGCCTCTAGAGCAGATCCGGCTGCTTGCCGCCGCCCGTCTTGGGGATCTTCAGATGGCGATATCCCGCGTCCGTCGCCATCCTCCCGCGCGAAGTGCGCTGGATCAAGCCTTCCTGGATAAGGAAGGGCTCGTAGATGTCCTCGATCGTTTCCGCCTCCTCGGACACGGCGACCGAAAGAGAGTTGATGCCGACCGGCCCTCCGGAGAACTTCTCGATGATCGTCGCGAGCAGCCGCCGGTCCATCTCGTTCAACCCCTTCTCGTCGACCTCGAGCATCCCGAGCGCGTAATCGGCGATCTCGAGATCGATTTTCCCCTTCCCCTTGATCTGGGCGAAGTCGCGGACGCGGCGCAGAAGCCGGTTGGCGATGCGCGGCGTTCCGCGGGAGCGCTTGGCGATCTCGATCGTCCCCTCGTCGTCGATCTCGATGTCGAGGAGCTGCGCGGAGCGATTGACGATACGAACGAGATCCTCGGTCCGGTAGAAACCGAGGCGGGCGACGACGCCGAAGCGGCTTCGCATGGGCGAGGTGATCATTCCCGCGCGCGTCGTCGCGCCGACGAGGGTGAACGGCTCGATCGTGAGCGAATAGTGCCGTGCGTGCGGCCCCTTGTCGACGATGAGCTCGCACCGGAACTCCTCCATCGCGGGGTAGAGGTGCTCCTCCACGACCCGGCTCAGGCGGTGTATCTCGTCGATGAACACGACGTCGCGCTTCTGAATCTGCGTGAGAATGCCGAGAAGCTCGGCCGCGTTCTGGAACACGGGACCCGACGTGGTCCGGATCGCGACGCCGAGCTCGTGGGCGATGATATGGGCGAGAGTGGTCTTCCCGAGACCGGGCGGGCCGTAGAGGAGAACATGGTCGAGAGGCTCGCCGCGCTGCTTCGCCGCCTCGATGAAGACGCTGAGATTCTCCTTCACCTTCGACTGGCCGACGAACTCGTCGAGCGTTTTCGGCCTGAGCCTCGACTCGGACAGTATCTCTTCCGGCGACACCTTCGGATCGGTGATGAAGCTCGCCGGCGCCTTATCGATTCCCTTTCGCTCCATCGTCTATATCGCTTTCAGCGCCTCCCGCACGAGATCCTCGACGCGGTACGAGGTCCCGGGCTTCGATACGCTCACCCGTTCAAGCGCCCTGATCGCGTTCGCCCGCGAGAGGCCGATCGATTCGAGGGCCGTGAGCGCCTCATCGAAGAGCTCGCGCGGCATGCTCGCTTCCGCCGCGGCGACCGCGGGGAGATAGCGCTCGAGCTCGACCTTGTCCTTGAGCTCGAGAATGATCCGTTCCGCGGTCTTCTTCCCGATTCCCGGGATGGAGACAAGCGCCGTGGCCTTCTCCTCGTGGATGATCCGGGCGAGCTCCCCGGCGCCCGTGAGCGCGAGGACGGAGAGCGCCAGCTTGGGCCCCACCCCGCTCACGCCGATGAGCATCCGGAAAAGGTGCCGTTCGTTCTCATCGGGAAAACCGTAGAGCGCGAGCGTATCCTCGCGGACGTGGAGGTACGTATGGAGGCGCACCCGCTCTCCCTCGTCTCCGAGGGACTCGGCGACGCGCAGGGGCACGGAAACCTCGAACCCGACGCCGCCTATCTCGACGACGATTCGGTTCCCGTCCCTGGCGCGCAGGATTCCCTCGATCGAGGAGATCATGTCGCGGACCTCCGCCGGATATCCCCGGCCCGGGCGACGTGGCAGAACGCGACGGCGAGAGCGTCCGTTTCGTCCTCCGTCTCCGGCTCGTGATCGAGCCGCATGAGCCGCCCCACCATCGCGGCGACCTGGCTCTTGTGCGCCCCTCCCGCGCCCGTGATGCTGCTCTTGACCTCGCGGGACGAATACTCGAAGACCGGGATGCCCGCCTCGGCCGCGACGAGAAGCGCAATGCCACGGGCCTGTCCGAGCGTAAGCGTACTCTTCGGATTCTTTGCCATGAAGATTTCTTCCACGGCGAGCGCCGATGGATGGTAGCGCTGCATCACTTCGTCGAGCGCCCGCTTGATCGCGAGGAGGCGTTCCTCGATCGGTTTCGAAGCGCCCGTCCTGATGATGCCCGATCCGACGAACACGATATCGCGCCCGCGCATTTCCACGAGCCCGTAGCCGGTTATACGGCTCCCCGGATCGATGCCGATGGTCAGGGACACGCGGCCACCTCGCGGGGATCCCCGATCAACCGAGCTCCCCTTCGATAGTCTTCAATATTTCGTCCGAGATATCGAAATTGCCGGCCACGTTCTGAACGTCGTCGAGATCCTCGAGGGAGCTCACGAGCTTGAGAACCTTCACCGCCGCGTCGCGTTCGAGCTTAACCGCCGTCTTCGGATAGAGCGCCAGCTCCGCCATCTGTGTGGCGATCTTCGCCTCCCGCAGCTTCACGCGCAGCGATTCGAACGCGTCCGGGGGGCATACGATTTCGAACGAGCCCCCTTCGGAGCGCACGTCGTCGGCGCCGTTCTCGAGCGCGATCTCGAACACCCTGTCCTCGCTCGCCTGCGTGCCCTCGACGACGATCACTCCCTTTTTCTCGAACATGTACGAAACGGAGTTCGGCTCGGTCATGTGACCGCCGTGCCTCGTGAAGAGGTGCCGGATCTCCGAGCTCGTGCGGTTGCGATTGTCGGTGAGCGTGATGACGAGGATCGCGATTCCGCCCGGCGCGTATCCCTCGAAGGTGGCCGTTTCGTAGCTCACGCCGTCCAGCTCGCCGGTGCCGCGCTTGATCGCGCGCTCGATGTTCTCGTACGGCATGTTGCTTTCGCGCGCGCTCTGCACCGCCGTCCTGAGACGCGCGTTGTTTTCAAGATCGCCGCCCCCCTCGCGGGCGGAGGTCAATATTTCCCTGATGAGCTTCGTGAAGATCTTGCCCCGCTGGGCGTCGACTTTCGCCTTTTTCCTTTTTATGGTAGCCCATTTCGAATGCCCCGACACGAAACGCCTCCTTGAACAGGAATGTTAATTGGCCTCCGTCTTCGCCGCCTCGGCAGCCGCGATGAGCTTCTGCGCGACTTCGTGAGGCACTTCTTCGTAATGCGAGAATTCCTGATGATGCACTCCTCGTCCCTGGGTCATCGAACGAAGCGACGTCGAGTACCGGTGGAGTTCCGCGAGGGGGACCTGCGCCTTGATCTTCTGCCCGGCGCCCTCCTGCTCCATCCCTTGTATCTTGCCGCGGCGCGATGAGAGGTCGCCCATGACGTCCCCCATGAAATCGCCCGGCACGTATACCTCGACGTTCATGATGGGCTCGAGTATGACCGGCTTTGCCTTGAGCACCGCGGCCTTGAAGCCGAGGGAACCCGCGACCTTGAACGCGTTATCGGAGGAGTCGACCGCATGGTAGGAGCCGTAGTAGATCGCGACACTGACGTCCATCACGGTATAGCCGGCGAGAACGCCTTCCTTCATGGCTTCCCGCACGCCCTTCTCGACCGCGGGGATATACTTCCCGGGAACGGTGCCGCCGACGACCTCGTCGAGGAACTCGAAACCGCCGCTCCGCGGGAGCGGTTCGAGCCTGAGCCAGCAATCGCCGTATTGCCCGCGGCCGCCGCTCTGCTTCTTGTACTTGCCCTGGGCCTCGGCCTTCGCGGTGATCGTCTCCCGGTACGGTATCTTCGGCACCGTCATCTCGACCTCGACGAGCGACTTTCTCTTGAGCCGCGCGAGAAGCACGTCGAGATGAAGCTCCCCCTGGCCCGAGAGGAGCATCTGCCTGAGCTCGGGATCGAGATCGAGCCTGAAGGTCGGATCCTCCTCCTTGAGCTTGGCCAGCCCGGTCGCCACTTTGTCTTCTTCCCCCTTGATCTTGGAGGCGATCGCGGTCGTAAGCGTCGGTTCTGGATACGCGACGTCGGGGAAAACGACCTGATGCGCCCGGTCGCAGAGCGTGTGCCCCAGACGCGTCGCTTTCAGCTTCACCGCGGCGCCGATATCGCCCGCCTCAACCGAATCGCTATCGACCCTGTTCCTACCCTCGATGAAGAAGAGCTGCCCCATGCGCTCGGCCGCGTCTATGTTCGCGTTGTGGAGATCCTTTCCGACGGCGACCTCGCCGCCGAAAACCCTGAAGTAGGAGAGATCCCCGACGTTCTTCTCGGACACGAACTTGAATACGAACACCGATACCGGAGCGCCGGGACCGGTCTTCACCTTCGCCGCCGCGCCCGAATCGGAAGCCTTCGCATCGATCTCCGATCGCCAGGCCGGC
>JBAZPL010000046.1:0-15584 GCA_041648155.1 Candidatus Krumholzibacteriia bacterium | reverse complement strand
CGACCTCCCGCGCGTGATTCGCAACGCCGCCTTCTGGGCGAGCGCCGGCGGCGACGAAATCTGCTGGGTCGATGCCGCGCCGTCGACCGGAGTCGTTCCGCCGCTCGGCTCGACCGAGGTCAACGTCACTTTCCATCCGACCTCGCTCTGCGCGCCATCCGGCTCCTTCAGGGATACGCTTGTCGTCTCGAGCAACGACCCCGACGGTATTGATGTGCTCGTGCCGCTGCGCCTCGTCGTGGCGGCCGCTCCCGATATCGCCGTCGGCGACTCGCTTCTCGATTTCGGTTCCGTCCTCATCGGCAATACCGAAAGCAGAGCATTCATCGTCGCGAACTACGGGGCGACTTCCCTTTCCGTGAGCTCCGTCTCAATCGACAACCCCGTGCTCACGACGAATGGGAGCGGTTTTTCCCTGGCGATCAACGAGGAACGCGAGATCGCCGTCGTATTCGAACCTCTCGCAGCCGGCGTGATCGAGGGAACGCTGACGATCGCGAGCTCGGATCCGGATGAGCCGGTCGTCGCCGTAGCTCTGCGAGGCGAGGCGCTTCTTCCTCCCGTGGTGACGGTATCCCCCGATTCCTTGAGTGCGAGTCTTGTGCGGGGAGATTCTCTCGTTCGGGCCATTGTCATCGGCAACGAGGGAGCGAGCGACCTGGAGTGGTCGATCTATCCTCTGTCGGGTTCTTCCCTGCGGGCGTATACGCTCCCGCCGGCGCCGATAGTGGAGGCGAAGCCGTCCCCGGATGAAGGCGTCATCGCCGAGCTCGCGGAGGATGTGCGCGTGAGTTCCGGCGAGCTCGCGGCTGCGCTCATGGATCTCGGCGGCGTGCGGGTGCTCTATGACTATTCGCACAATCAGTATTCGGATACGTACTGGTGGAGGCTCATCATCGCGGACCTGACGGCACGAGGCGCCACCGTCACGATGAACAGGAGCCCGATCACCCCGGCGATCCTCGATGGGGTTGACGTTTTCTGGACGACGGACGTGCAGACGCCTTTCTCGGAGAGCGAGATCACGGCGCTCCGCGATTGGGTTGAAGCGGGGGGAGGGCTGCTGTTCGAGGGAGATCAGAGCTCGGATGCCTTTAATGCGATTCTCGCGGCGCTCCGCACGGGCATCGAGTACTCGCCGGTGGCCGGCGCGAAAGGCGTCACGACAGCGGTGTTTCCGCATGTGATCACCAGGGATGTGAGCTCCGTGCTGCTCTACAACAATATTGCTCATCTCTCGTCCGTCGCCTATCCGGCCCGCCTCCTCCTGGATGACAAGGCGGGAATCGCCAACGCCGCGATCAGCGTCGCCGGGATGGGCTCGATAGTGGCTTTCGCCGATGAACCGTTCGCGGATGATTACATCATCTCCGAAGACAACCGCCTCCTCGGAAACCAGGTCATGGATTATCTCGTGTTCGGAGCGAACTGGCTGAACCCCGTGCCCCTCGAGGGAACGGTCGCGGCGGCCGAAACCGCGCAGGTCGACGTCACGATCGATCCGCGGGGGTTGCACGGCGGCGAGTATGACGCCCGCCTTCAGATAACGAGCAACGATCCCTCGACACCCGAGGTGATGGTGCCCGTCCACGTAAGCGTCACGGGAGTGCCCGCGCTTGCCCTCTCGGATACGACGCTCGATTTCGGGCAGGTCCTGATCGGAGCGACGGAGCGGCGGGAACTCATCGTGACGAACGCGGGAAGCGATATTCTCGTCGTGAAAAAGATCGCCGTCGAGGGCGCGGGATACGCTGCCGACAGCACCGGATTCTCGCTGCCTGTTCATGGCGCCGATACGTTGATCGTGACGCTGTTGCCCGAATCGGAAGGGACGATGCCGGGGATGCTCACGATCTACAGCAATGACCCCGCCGATACGGCGCGCGCGATCGAGCTCGCCGGCGAGGGCCTTATACCGCCCGAGATCGTTGTGACGCCAGGCGCCCTGAGCGATAGTCTCTTCACCGGCGAATCCTCGACCCACATCCTCACGATCGAGAACCCCGGCGAGAACGAGCTCGTCTTTGCGTTGATCGAGAACGGATCGGGGAACCGTATTCTCATCATGAAGAGCGGAAGCGAGGTGTCGGTAATGCGCACCGCGCTCGCGGGCTTTGCCGACGTTTCGGCTGTGGATGTGTTCGACGGCGGGGCCGCTACGCCGACGCTCGACTATCTCATGGGCTATCGATGCGTGATCGTCGCGAGCGGCATGCCCTTCGCCGATCCCGGCGCGGTCGGGAACGTTCTCGCCGACTATGTCGACCGGGGAGGCGGCGTCATTCTGACCGTGCCGTCGTTCGTCTCGGGAATGTCGCTGCAGGGGAGATTCATGAGCGGCGGATACTCGCCGTTCACGATCGGCACGGGCCTGGCGCCGAACGCGACACTCGGGAGCTATGACGCCGGTCATCCGGTCATGGCGGGGATCGCATCGATGCAGAGTCTCCTGTACACCACGACGAGCCTTGCCGCGGGGGCGGATTGGGTGGCGCAGTGGAGCAACGGCGTTCCCTTCGTCGCCACCATGGGGGAACGCGTCGTCGGCGCGAACATATTCATCATCGACTCGGGCACCTTCTGGCCGGGACCGAACGCCGGTGTCATCGCCCTGCTGCTCCACAACGCGATGCTGTGGATGTCCGGCGGGAACGTCTGCTGGATGAGCGCGCAGCCAACCGCGGGATCCATCGCGCCGCATTCCTCGGCCGAGATCGCCGTCACGTTCGCCGCCGGGCGACCCGTCTGCGTTACCGAAGGGAGGTACCTCGATACGCTCGTCGTCGAGAGCAACGTTCCCTCGAAACCGCGGGTGGAGGTTCCGCTCGATCTCTTCGTCACATCCGTTTCCGATATCGCGGCGGCCGACAGCGTGCCGGATTTCGGCCCTGTCCTGCTCGGCATGTCCGTCGTCGATACGCTGGTCGTCTCCAATACGGGCTGGGACACGCTCGTCGTGAGCGCGATCACGATCGATAATCCGTCGTTCTCCGCCGGTACGGGAGCGTTTTCGCTCGCGCCGCTCGGAAGCCAGGACCTCTTCGTCCATTTCGCGCCGGTCGATACGGGCCTCGTGCACGGAATTCTTACGATCGAAAGCAACGATCCCGATGAAGCGAGCGTCCCGGTCGCTCTCTCGGGAACGGGTCGCTCCAATGTTGCGCTCGTTTCGCCGCTCGGCGGAGAAGAATGGTGCATCGGCGAAACGGATACGATCAGGTGGATTGTCTCGGGTCCCGCGCCCGATTCGGTGAGCGTATTTCTCAGCAGGGACGGAGGCGTGAGCTACCTCGATACGCTCGCGATGGGTCTCGCCGGCACGACCCTGTACTCCTGGGTCGTGGCCCCTCCCGAGACGCCTTCCGCGAGGATCATGATCAGATCGTATCGCGGGGTCGCCGTATCGGGATACGACGCGAGCGACAGCCTCTTTGCCATCGTCACCGTTACCGGCGTCGACGAGGACGACGATGCCCCGCCGGCCGTGAATTTTCTCGCGCAGAACTACCCGAACCCGCTCAATCCGTCCACGCGGATAGACTTCTCGCTGCGCGAGTCCGCCCCCGTTTCGTTGAGAATATACGACGCGACGGGGCGCCTTGTGCGGGTGCTGCTCGACGAACCGAGAAAGGCCGGCCGTTACTCGGAGGATTGGGACGGGCGGGACAGCCGCGGCCGTTCGGTCGCGAGCGGCGTTTACTACTGCCGCCTCGTATCCGGCTCATTTACCGCGACGCGGAAGATGATTCTTCTCCGTTGATGGCGTCGGGTCCAGTCGCATGCGGTTCCCGCGATTCCCGGCGGTTTTTGATATTGATTGCCGCTGACGCTCTGGGGTACCCTATCGCCTGTCGTGCGAAGAAAGGGGTCGGCCGTGGCTGGTCTGTTCGATCAAATCAAAGAGAGCGCCGCCTACGTCAAGGGCGTCGCCGGCATGAAGCCGTCTTTTGGAATAATCCTCGGAAGCGGGCTCGGCGGGCTTGCGAAGAAGATCAAGGTCAAGGCGGCCATTCCCTACGAGGATATCCCGAATTTCCCCGTCTCGACGGTGAAGGGGCTCCACGCGGGGAATCTCATCCTCGGCGAGCTCTCGGGGAAGCAGGTTGTCGCGATGGAGGGGCGCGTCCACTATTACGAGGGGTACACCCTTGAGCAGGTCACCTTTCCCATCCGCGTGATGAAGGCGATCGGCGCGCGCTCACTCATTCTCACCTCCGCGGTCGGCGGGATGAATCCCCAGCTCGATCCCGGCGACATCGTCGCGGTGACCGATCATATCAACCTCATGGGGGACAACCCGCTCATCGGCCCGAACGACGAGCGCCTCGGGCCGCGCTTTCCCGACATGAGCGAGCCGTACCATCGCGCCTACATTGCGCTCCTCGAGAAGGTCGCCCTCGACGTGAAGGTGGCCCTCAGGAGGGGTGTTCTCGTCGCCGTCGCCGGGCCCAATCTCGAGACAGCCGCGGAGTATCGTTTCCTTCGCCGCATCGGCGCCGACATCGTCGGCATGTCGATGGTGCCCGAGACGATCGTCGCGGTGCATAGCGGCGTCAAGGTGCTCGGGATCTCGGTCGTCACGGACAAGGCGACACCCGATTGCCTCGAGCCGATCGATATCGCCCAGATCCTCGCGACGGCGAAGGCGGGGGAGGTCAAGCTCGCGAAGCTTGTGTGCGAATTTCTGCGGAGGGTTTGAGGCGGAAGCTGCGCGGGGGGGCATACAAAGCAATGGGCGCCGGAGAATTTCTTCCCCGGCGCCCATTTTCTATAATCCAGCCTCAGTCTCTGCTGTGATTAGTAACGGTCCCGGCTTCCGCCGCCGTTGTAACCGCCCTCGCCTCTCGGCTTGTCCTCGCGGGGCGTGGCCTCGCTGATCTTGAGGGTGCGGCCTTCGACGTTCTTGCCGTTGAGCTCGGCGATCGCCTTGTCGGCCTCGGCGACGTTGTCCATCTCGACAAAACCGAAACCTCTGGAGCGGTCCGTGTACTTGTCCTTGATGACGCGCGCGGAGGCGACGGCGCCGTACGGCGTGAAGATCTGGTTCAACTGGTCGTCGTTCGTGTCGAATGATAGGTTGCCTACGTATATTTTCTTGGCCATTGTCTTAGTATCCTTTCACTAACTGTTACAAAGTACTGTTAATTGATCCGCTAGTCTCTGATTCTTCAGGTCAAATGCGCTTCACCTCTCCCTTATCCGAAAATCCCATTGTTCTTTCCGGATGACGCCGGATGCGACTCATCCGAAAGACGTACCACAAGATCTCTGTCGATTGGAATCTGTCCCTGGATTAATAAGGTAGGATTGTACCGTATTGATGGGGGCCTGATATCGAGGCGATCTTGGATTCCTAACTTCTACGTGCTCTCAAATGCTCCTTCAGTAAACGTATCACTGACGCAATATACCACTGGCTTATGCATAAAGCGAGCACAATTTCATGTTTCTCAATAATTTATCGATTTCGTTGCGCGGAAGGGCGCGTTTCGCCGCGTTTTGATGGCCCGGGACCGGAGTCTTGTGGTATACTATCATCAGCGGACAATCCAAGGAGGAAACTATGAAACTCTCGAGCGTCGTCGCCGTCGCGTTGATTGCCTTTATGTCGTCCGCCGGCCATGCGCGCACCTGGCGCGTGAACGCGGCCGGAACGGGGGACGCGCCTTCAATTGCCGCTGCGCTCGACAGCTGCGCGGCGGGAGACAGCGTTCTCGTGGCGGCGGGGAACTATCAAATCGATTCCCATCTGTTCATCGATGAGGAGCGAGTCACGTTCGTAAGCGAAGCCGGAGCCGAAGCCACCGTTCTCGAACGCGCGGCCGCGCCGGTCGGTCTTCTGATCAGCACTGATTCGGTCATCGAAGGATTCACCTTGGATTCGATATTTATCTCCGGCGGAGGAAGCTTCCAACAGGGGGGCAGGATATCGAATAACGTCTTCCGGGGGGTCGGCGATCCGAACGATGCTGCCATCAGCTTCTGGCTGTTCAGCGGGGTGACGATCTCGGGAAATTGCATACATTCGTACGGGTGCGGCATCGGCTTCCAGGAGAGCTCTGGATTCATCGTCGATAACAATACCATCGCAGCTTGCGGGACCGCGCTCATTCTCGACGGGAGCTATCCCTGGAACACGATCCGAAACAACCTCATTGTCGGGAACAATTACGGGATCAATTTGAGCGGGGGAGTCGTCGGGGAAGTTTCATGCAACAACGTGTTCGGCAACTCCATCGCCAACTACATATACGGGACGGATCCCACCGGGACGAACGGCAATATAAGCGTCGATCCCGAGTTTTGCGCGGCTGATCCCCCCGGCTCCGGGAACTTTCTTCTCCAGAGCGACTCCCCCTGCGCCCCGGGGAATCACCCCGATGGATATGCATGTGGCATCATCGGGGCATACCCCGTAGGCTGCCAGGAGGTATCCGTGGAGAAGAGCTCGTGGGGAGCTATCAAAGCGATCTACAAATGACCCCTTGCGAGCGCTCTTGACACCAGACGTCATTTTCTATATAAGGTAGTATTCAAGCTTGGCAGGCGATTAACCCCGGGCGTCCCCTCGAGAAGGCGCGGGGTTATCGTATTATATGCCCGCCTGGGGGCGGGCGACATCTCGGGCCCGGCGTCGGTGGCGGCGAGCGCCGCCCTGCCGCGGCCGTTTGAGAGCGATGATGGCCGAAAAAGACAAAATCAGAAAACACTACCCGGAGCTCTCGCCCTTCGGCGAAGCCACGGCACTCGAAGCGGAGATCCTCGCCTTCTGGGAGGCGAATCACATCTTCGAGCGCAGCGTCGAAGAGCGGCCGGCCTCGAGCCCCTTCGTATTCTATGAGGGGCCGCCGACCGCGAACGGACGCCCCGGCGTTCATCACGCGCTCTCGCGCACGATCAAGGATCTTGTCTGCCGCTATCAGACGATGAAGGGGCACCGCGTCGTTCGCAAGGCCGGTTGGGACACGCACGGCCTTCCCGTCGAGATCGAAGTCGAGCACCAGCTCGGCCTTGACGGCAAGGACCAGATCGAGCATTACGGCGTCGCCGCGTTCAACGAGCAGTGCCGCAAGAGCGTATTCAAATATCTCGACGAATGGCTCGAGTTCACGAAGAAGCTCGGCTTCTGGCTCGATCTCGACGACCCGTACGTCACCTTCAAGAACGATTACATCGAATCGGTCTGGTGGATTCTCAAGCAGTTCTGGGATCAGGACATGCTCTACCAGGGGCACAAGATCGTCCCGTACTGCCCGCGCTGCGGCACGTCGCTATCGAGCCACGAGGTGTCGCAGGGATACGCGGATGTCCAGGATCCCTCGATCTATATCAAGCTCAAGCTCGCCGACGAGGACGCCTATTTCCTCGTCTGGACGACGACGCCGTGGACCCTGATTTCGAACGTCGCGCTCGCGGTCGGTCCCGACCACGACTATGTTCGCGTGCGCAACAAGGGAGAGGTCCTCATTCTCGCCGAGGCGCTCGTGGGCGTCCTCGACGGGGACACGGAGCTCCTCGGCACGATGAAGGGGAGCGAGCTCATCGGCAAGCGCTACGAGCCGTGCTTCCCGTTCTTCGACAAGATGGTCGACGCCTTCAGGGTCATCGGCGCCGACTTCGTCTCGCTCGAGGATGGCACCGGCATCGTGCACATGGCCCCCGCGTTCGGCGAGGACGACTACAACGCCGGGAAGGCCGAGAATCTCCCGATGATCCAGCCCGTCGACGAGTCGGGAAAGTTCACGGAGGAAGTGACGCCGTGGGCGGGGATGTTCATCAAGGACGCCGATCCCGAGATCATCACCGATATGAAGAGGCGGGGCGTCCTCTACCGGAGCGGAAAGATCACGCATTCGTACCCGTTCTGCTGGCGCTGCAAGTCGCCGCTCATCTATTACGCGCGGCGCTCGTGGTACATCAAGACGACCGCGTTCAAGGATCTTCTCCTCGAGGCGAATTCGAAGATTCAGTGGTTCCCGCCCGAGGTCGGGGAGAATCGCTTCACGGCATGGCTCGAGGGGAACGTCGACTGGGCGCTCTCGCGCGAGCGCTATTGGGGCACGCCGCTCAACATCTGGACGTGCGAGTCGTGCGAGGAGCAGTTCTGCATCGGCTCCGTCGAGGAGCTCCGCTCGATCGCCGAGGCGTTTCCCGAGGAGTACGACCTCCACAAACCGTTCATCGATGAGCTCGACGTCGGCTGCCCCGAGTGCGGCGGCAAGATGAAGCGCGTGCCGGAGGTGATCGACTGCTGGTTCGATTCGGGCTCGATGCCGTTCGCGCAGTACCATTATCCGCACGAGAAGATGGACGTTTTCAAAAGCCAGTACCCGGCCGAGTTCATCAGCGAGGGAGTGGATCAGTCGCGCGGCTGGTTCTATTCGCTCCTCGTGATCGGCGCGTTTCTCACGAAGCAGAGCCCCTACAAGCGGTGCCTTCCGCACGGCATGGTGCTCGATGCGGCGGGGCAGAAGATGAGCAAAACGCGCGGCAACTCCGTCTTCGCGAGCGACGTGCTCGCCTCCGACGGCGCCGACGCGCTGCGCTGGTATCTCCTCGCGAGCGGCTCTCCGTGGCTCCAGAAAAAGTTCGATTACGAGGCGCTCCGCGACACGGCCAACCGGTTCCTCGGCTCGATCAGGAATCTGTACAATTTCTTCTCGATGTACGCGGAGATCGACGGCTTCGCGCCCCGGGGGGACGTGAAGAGCACGAGCCTCCTCGATCGCTGGATCCTCTCGCGATACAACTCGACCGTGCGCGAGGTGGCCGACATGCTCGACCGCTACGAGCTGACCCGCGCCGCGCGCGCGATCCAGGCGTTCGTCATCGACGAGCTCTCGAATTGGTATCTCCGCCGCAGCCGCCGACGTTTCTGGAAGAACGAGATGTCGGACGACAAGCTCGCGGCATACGAGACGTTCTACAAGGTGCTCGATGGGCTCACGCGCCTCTCGGCGCCGTTCGTTCCGTTCCTGAGCGATGCGGTGTACCGGAGGCTCGGCGGCGCGAAGGAGAGCGTCCACCTCGATCTCTATCCGGGAATCGACGAATCGTCCATCGATGCCAATCTCGAGAAGAAAATGGCGGGAGTGCTCAAAACGGTATCCGTCGCTCATGCCCTTCGCAACACGGCTCAGGTGAAGGTCCGCACCCCTCTCGCCGAGGTTTTCGTTCACAGCCCGTACGCCGCAGAGACGGAGTGGCTCGCCGGGGAAGAATTTGCGTTTCTCGTGAGGGACGAGCTCAATATCAAGAAGATCACGCTTCTTACCGACTCAGGAGTTTATGTAAAATATAGAGTTAAGGCCGATTTCTCGAAGCTCGGGAAGCGTTTCGGGAAGAATATGAAGCAAGCGGCGGCGCTCCTCGAGGCGCTGGATGCCGCAAGCGTCAAGGCGCTCGTCGCCAAAGGGGAGGCCTCCATAGAACTCGCCGGCAAAAAAGAGGTTATAACGAAAGAAGAGGTACAGATCCTGCAAGAGACGCAGGAAGGCTTTGTTGCAGGCGCAGATGGGGACCTCACAGTCATTCTGGATACACGCCTCACACCCGAACTTCTCAGGGAAGGGACGGTGCGGGAGATCGTCAACCGCATCCAGAACTTCCGGAAGGAATCCGGTTTCGAGGTGAGCGATCGCATCGCGCTTTCGTTCCGCGCCCCCGAGGAAGTTTCTGTTGTGCTCAAGGAGTTCGGCGAGCATATTTGCATGGAAACGCTCGCCGAAGGGCTCGAAGAGGGAGAGAGAGACTGGCCGTTCAGAACCGATTTCAAGGCCGGTGAGCATTCGATCGAATTGTGGATGAAACGCCTGTAGCGTCCCGACCGATGCAAGGAGAATCAGACGATGCCAATAAAGAAAATCGTCAGAAAGATCGCAAAGAAAATAGGCAAGAAGGTCGAGAAAAAGCAGCCCAAGAAGGTTGTCGCAAAGGCGGCCCCGAAGCCCGCCAAGAAGATCGAAGCCAAGAAGATCAAAGCCAAGAAGAGCCCGGTCAAGATGATTGAGGTCAAGAAGATCGAGGCCAAGAAACCCGAGATAAAGAAACTCGAGGCCAAAAGGAAAAGACTCTCCAAAAAGGAGATCGAGCATTATCGGCAGAGGCTTCTCGTTGAGCGCGATAGGATTCTTCGCGAGCTCGGGCGGATCACCGAGGCGATCAACGAATCGGCCGAGGAACAGGATGCCGCGAAGCAGTCCTATTCGAACCACCTCGCCGATATCGGCTCCGATTACATGGAAAAGGAAAAGAACTACTTCTACGCCGACCAGAAGGGGCAATACCTCAAGGCGATCGAGATTGCCCTCACGCGCATCGAGAGCGGGGAATACGGGCAGTGCCTGGAATGCCTGGATCTCATCTCCGACAAGCGGCTCGAAGCGGTGCCCGCCGCGGAGCTCTGCATTAATTGCAAGGACAAGAAGGAAAAGCTCGAGAGGGGACGTTGAGCGGTGCTCTACTTCGCGATCGCGGCGCTCGTCGTCATCCTCGACCAGTCGTCGAAACGGATTATCTGGGAGATCTACAAGTATAGCGGCGGAACCGACGTCATCGGCGACTACTTTCGCTTCACGCTGAGCACGAACAAGGGCGCCGTATTCGGCATTCTTTCGAGCGCGGGGCATCTTCTTCTCGTCATCAGGATCATTTCCATCGCGGTGCTCGTCTTCTTCGCCTACCGGATGCGGTATGCACCGGCGCACAAACGCGTGTGCCTGGGCCTCATCCTCGGCGGCGCCTTCGGCAACCTCATCGACCACGTCGCGGCGGGGGAAGTGATCGATTTTCTCGATGTCGGGATCGGCATGCACCGGTGGCCCACGTTCAACGTCGCCGACATCGCCGTCACGGTAGGGGCCCTGCTCCTCATCCTCGGTTACGCGCTTCATCCCGACTCCCACCTGAAGGAAAACGAGCCGCCCCTGCGGGAGCAGTCTTGACGGACAAAAGATCGTTTGAATTTCTCGTCGATGAAGACGACGTCGGAGAGCGCCTCGACTCCTTCCTGAGCGCGCAGATCCCCGAGCTCTCTCGATCGCGGATCCAGAAAGCGCTCCGCGCGGGGGACGTGCTGGTCGACGGCGAGCCGGCGGTCAAATCAGCACGGAAGGTGCGGCAGGGCGAGCGGGTTGCGCTGTCCTTCAGCCCGCCCCGGCCGCTCGATATCGTTCCCGAGGACATTCCGCTCGATATCGCCTACGAGGACGAGCACCTCCTCGTCGTGAACAAGGCGCCGGGTATGGTCGTCCATCCTGCGCCCGGCCACCAGACGGGCACCCTCGTTCATGCCCTCATGGCCCACTGCAGGAATCTCTCCGGAATAGGAGGTGTGCTCCGTCCCGGCATCGTGCATCGGCTCGACGCGGGGACCTCGGGGCTCCTCGTTGTCGCGAAGGACGACGTGACGCATATCGCCCTGAGCCGCGCGCTCATGGAACGCACGGTGAGCCGTATGTATTGCGCCCTCGTATGGGGGGGAATGCCGGAGCAGACCGGTGTAATCGACATGCCCATAGGAAGATCCCCGATCGACCGGAAGAAGATGGCCGTCGTGGCCGAGGGCGGCAAGGAAGCGCATACGACCTACTATGTTATAGACACTTTTGGACCCTTCCAGTATATTAGGCTCAAACTCGGAACGGGACGGACGCATCAGATCCGCGTGCATCTTTCGCGGGTCGGTCATCCCGTTCTGGGCGACCCCGTGTACGGCGGGAGGCGCGAACGGCGGGGGGGACTCACGGGAAAGGCCGTCGCGATGGCGGACAAAGCCCTTGCGATGATCGACAGGCAAGCCCTGCACGCGGAGGAGCTTTCGTTCGTTCATCCCGCGACCGGGGAACCCGTGACGTTCAAGGCGGCTCTCCCGGCCGATTTTCGGGCGGTTCTGGATTTCTTGAAAACGGCGTGAGCGCGCGCTGCGCTTACGGGGAGCAACGACGGTGCGCATCGAATCCCGCGAGATAAACGGAATCGTCATTCTCGACCTGCAGGGAAAGCTCATGGGAGGCCCCGACGCCGAAACGTTCAAGACCACATTTCATAAACTCCTCGAGAAGGGCCAGAAGCGGGTCGTCGTGAACCTGCACGGCGTCGATTGGATCAACAGCACGGGCATGGGCATTCTCATCTCGGGGTACACGACGATGCGGCGGGGAGGCGGCGATCTCAGGCTGCTCCACGTCTCGGACAGGATACAGAGCATACTCTACGTCACGAAGCTCAACCTCATCTTCAAGTGCTTCGACAGCGAGGATGAAGCGGTGGCGAGCTTCCTGGACGGTTGATCCGAAAACAATTCCACGAGGAGGCAATGAGCCGCCATGGCCGGAACGGTTGCCCTGGAGTTCCCGAGCGAGTATAAGTTCCTCAATATCGTGGACCTTGTCTGCGGCGAAGTGGTCCAGAATCTGTGCGACAATCGCGAAATATCGAACGAGATCGCGATATCGGTGATCGAGGCGGTCACGAACGCCATCGAGCACGGGAACTGCGAGTGTTCCGACCAGAATGTCCGGATCGCCTTCATCTGCAAGGAGGATCGCCTCTGCGTCGAGGTTGAGGACTGCGGCAAGGGTTTCGATTACCAGTGCTATCTCCAGAACATCCCCGATCCGGCGAACGTATATCACCTGCGGGGAAGAGGCATCTTTATCATGAAGAACATGATGGATTCTCTCAAATTCGAGATGGTGCCCGGCCACGGCATGAAGGTCAGGCTCGAGAAGGCTCTGAAGCCGAAAGCCGGCGGCGAGGTTCGGAAGGATTAGCCGGGGCCCTCCGCTGCGTTTTCCACGCGATCTCCGGAAGTGATTTGTATGGGCGCCTCCTCCTTTCTCGCATCGTTTTATCTCGTTTGCGGCATCATCATATTTTTTCTCGCCGTGATGATCCTGCGGCAGTCGGGAAAGAGCGCGGCGAGCTGGTGCACGGCGCTCGTGCTTTTCTTCGCGAGCTTCGGACCCATCCTCGGCGCAGTCAGCTTTCTTCTCAGGCTGAATCCGCGCGAGGGCACCGTCCTCTTCAAGAATCTCGTTGCGAGCTTCGACTATGTCTGGGAGTTCTTTTTCCCTTCTCTTGTTCTTTTCGCGCTCGTATATCCGCGGCGGCACCGCGCATGGCCGTGGGTGCGGAAGATCGCCTGGATGCTTTTTCTCCCGCACCTCTTTCATCTCATCCTCCTCATATTTCTCATACACTGTGTAAATCCTTCGCGTATGTTTCAGGTGCTGGGCCGGCTCGCCGTCTCTTTTCCCGCCGTGAACGCGTTCCTTGAGCGATTGGCCGGTTTTCTCAACGTCTTCATGACGCTTCTCCTCAAGGCGCACGTGCAGCTTTTCTCCATCGTGGACGTCGCGTACGCGGCATTCTCGATGATCCTCCTCGTGGGCGCGATGCGATCCGACGTATCGCCGCGCGTGAAACGCCAGGTGCGCGTCCTCCTGATCGGGCTCGGGCTCTGCATCGTCACCTTTTCACTCGCCCGGCTCGTGTCGTCGTTCGCGGGAGCGCAGGCGCGCCAGGATATTTCGGCCGCGTTCATCAACGCGTCGCTTGTTATCGGCGGCGGCTCGATCGCTTTCGCGATCGCGCGCTACCAGCTCCTCGACATGCGGCTCATCGCGCGCCGCGGCATTCTCTACGTCGCGGCTGCCGCCGTGTTCGCGTCCGTCTATCTTCTCGTCATCAGGGAGATCACGAGCCTTTTCTCGCGATTCTCGGGAGGCGGGGTCGAGATACTCGAGACGGGATTCATCATTCTCTTCCTCATCGCGTTTCAGCCCGTGCTCGGACGGATCGAGGAGTGGTCCGAGCGGTTCCTCGTGCGGGAGCAGCACAATCCACGCGCGCGCATCCGCGCGCTGAGCAGCGAGCTTCTCATGATGATCGACGTCTCCGCCATGAAGGAGCGCATCAGCGCGGTGCTTGCGGACGTGTTCGAGACGAAGGAGGCGCAGCTCGTCATCGCGAAGGAGGTCCTCGAGGAGAGCGGAGGCGACCCCGACGTCCAGACGGCGCTCGATACGCTCGCCGGCATCGGCGAACCCGTGACGCGTTCGGATCTCCTCGAGGCGCTCGGTTTCTTGAGCGCGCGCAAGAACCTCCTGCGGAAGCGGCGAAAGAAATTCGCGGACGAGATGACGGAGAATCTGCCCGCCGGCATGCGCCGGTTCGCCCGCTGCGATCTCCTCGTGCCGATCACGCACGACGCCGGCTGCGTCGCGGCGATTCTTCTCGGCTCGCGGCCGGAGCAGGATCGCTACACCGCCGAGGAACGCGCGCTCCTCTCGATGCTCGCCGCGCAGGTTGCTGCGTCGCTCCACAACATAGCGCTCCTCAAGGAAGTGGTCGAGAAGCGCGTGCTCGAGGAGGAGCTCAACATCGCGCGATCGATCCAGCTCAACCTGCTTCCCTCCGATCCGCCCGAGCTCGAACGTTTCGAGGTGGCGGCGCTGAGCATCTCGAGCAAGCAGGTGGGAGGCGACTACTATGATTTCCTGCGCCGGGGCCCCTATCTCGCGATCGCCGTGGCGGACGTATCGGGGAAGGGTTTCCCCGCGTCGCTGCTTATGGCCACGTTGCAGGCGAGCCTTCGATCGAACATGGATCGCATGGAGTATCCCGTTGAGCTCGTGGGGACGCTCAACGATATGATGTGCACGGCAACGACCGAGGACAAATTCGCCACGCTCTTCTACGGCTGTCTCGACATGGACAAGAGCGTGCTCTCGTACACGAACGCCGGCCACGTATTCCCGACTTTCCTCAGGAGCGGCGGCCGCGGCGAGGTGCTCGACTACAGCGGGCTCATCCTCGGGGTGCTGCCGGGATTCAAATACGAGCATTTCGAGCTCGCTTTCGAGCCGGGGGATACGCTCGTTGTGGTCAGCGACGGTGTGACCGAGGCCACGAACAACGACGGCGAGTTCTACGGCGAGGAGCGGTTGAACGCGCTGCTCGCCTCTCTTCATGGCAGGCGCGCGCACGAGGTGCGCGACGCGATCATCGAGAGCGTCAAGGAGTTCTCCGGCCCGAAGGGCGCCGGGGACGACGTCACGATTCTCGTGCTCCGCAGGAAGGAATAGGCGGGCGCGACGCGAGGATTTGCAATGGTTGAATCGAACAGGAATACGGGGCGCGTGCTCGCGATCGATCCCGGCTCGAAGCGCACCGGGCTCGCCATGAGCGATCCGCTCGGGATGACGGCGCAGGGACTCGATACGTTCGAGGCGGGTGCGGGGAAGACCTTCCTCGATCATCTCGGCGGGCTCATCGAGCTCCATGGGATCGACAGGGTCGTGGTGGGGCTCCCGCTCTCCATGCAGGGCAAGGATATCGAGGGCTCCGTCCGGGCGCGCGCCCTCGCCGCGCGGATCACGGAGCGGTTCGGACTCGATGTGCATTTGATGGACGAGCGCATGACGAGTCTCGAGGCGGAGCGGGTGTTGCGGAGCGGCGATCGCAGCTTCGATCGCGGCGACATCGACAAACTTTCCGCGATGCTGTTGCTCCAGAGCTACCTCGACGAAAGGCCGAAACGATGAGGAGACTATCGACGATTCTCGCGCTTGTCTTCGCCG
>JBAZPL010000045.1:0-15646 GCA_041648155.1 Candidatus Krumholzibacteriia bacterium | reverse complement strand
GAACTCTCGATCGAGCTGATCACGCCGATCGCAATGGAAAAGGAACTTCGGTTCGCGATTCGCGAGGGCGGCCGCACCGTGGGCGCCGGTATCGTGACCGAGATCATAGAGTAGCGCACAGGAGAGAGGAATCGGAAAGCCATGAGAGAACTTGCGATTCTTGCGTGCAGCGTCTGCAAGAACAGAAACTACACGACGATGAAGAACAAGCGGCAGCATCCGGACAGGCTCGAGCACAAGAAGTATTGCCGTTTCTGCCGGAAGCACACCATTCACAAAGAGACCCGGTAGGCGGAGCGCGATATGTTCCAGAAAATAAGACATTTTTTCAGCGAGACCCGGGTGGAGTTGCGGAAGGTCACCTGGCCGACCCGAGATGAGCTCAAGGAATCCACCAAGATCGTGATCGTGGCGACGTTCGTCGTCACGGTGTTCATCGGAATCATCGACCAGATCCTCACGCTCGTCGTGAGGCGTCTTCTCGGGTGGTAAAGGAGGGCCTCAGCCCGGCCGAGGGCTCGCAGGCATAACGCCATGGGTGATGATATTTTCAAGAATCTGAACGGGGAACAGGAAGCGGAGATCCCCGCCGGGCAGGAAACTGCGGACGGGATGGAAGCTCCCGGAGCCTCCGAGGCCGCCGACCCGGCCCTCACAGAGAAGCCGCGCGTCCGCCGCGCGGCAGCGGACGCCCCGGCGGCGTCGCTCGCGGCCGGACTCTCGCCTGGGCCGGAGGAGGCAGGGAAGAAGATGCGCTGGTACGTCGTCCACACCTACTCGGGCCGCGAAAACAAGGTGCGGGATACGATCGAGCGTCTCATTAAGAATTCGGGAATGCAGGAGCGGTTCGGAAAGGTTCTCGTGGCCACCGAAGAAGTGGCCGAGATGAAAAAGGGAAAGAAGAAGGTTTCCCACCGGAAGCTGTTCCCGAGCTATATCCTTATCGAGATGGAAATGAGCGAGGAGGCGTGGGGGCTCATCGAGAACGTGCCCGGCGTCACGCATTTCGTGGGAGGCGTCAAGAAGCCGTTTCCGATCCCGAAGAAGGAAGTCGATAGAATTCTCGGAAGGATGGAGAAGAAAGAAGGGATCGTGCCGGAGGTTCCGTTCACGCTCGGCGAGCACGTGCACGTCGTGGACGGCCCCTTCGCGGATTTCACCGGCGTCGTCGACGAAATCAATCCGGAGCGGGGAAAGGTCAAGGTTCTCGTCAGCATCTTCGGCAGAGAAACCCCGGTCGAGCTCGATTTTCTCCAGGTAAAGACCATTTAACGATTCCCGGTTCCCGCGCGCGGGTCAGCACGAAGGAGCGCTGGTTCGAATGGCCAAGAAGTCTAAAAAGAAGATCATGAAAATCGTCAAGCTGCAGATTCCGGCCGGCAAGGCCACGCCGGCGCCGCCCGTCGGTCCGGCGCTCGGTCAACTCCAGGTGAGTTCGATGGAATTCTGCAAGCAGTTCAACAACTCGACCCAGAGCATGGTAGGCTGGATCGTTCCGGTCGAGATCACCGTGTATGCCGACAAGACCTTCGTCTTCATCGTCAAGGCTCCGCCGGTGTCGGAGCTTCTCAAGAAGGCGGTCAACATCGCCAAGGGTTCCGGCGAGCCGAACAAGGAAAAGGTCGCCAAGATATCGAAGGACCAGGTGCGCGAAATCGCGAAGGCGAAGATAAAGGATCTCAACTGCGCGACGATCGAGGCCGCGATGAAGATGGTCGAGGGAAGCGCCCGCAGCATGGGAATCATCGTCGAGGAATGACGTCAAGAAAGTGGTGAAGCTATGAAGCCCGGCAAGAGATATCGTGAGAGCGTCGCGAAAGTCGACGGCACGCGCGAGTATCCGATCGACGAGGCGGTGGAAGTGCTCAAGAGTTTCCCCCCCTCGAAGTTCGACGAGACGGTCGAGTTCTCCGCGAACCTCGGCGTCGACCCGAAGCACGCGGATCAGCAGGTCCGCGGCACGGTCCTCCTTCCGCACGGCACGGGGAAGACGGTACGCGTCCTCGTCCTCGCGCGCGGCGAGAAGGAGCAGGAGGCGAAGAACGCCGGAGCCGACAGCGTGGGCTCCGTCGAGTTCATCGAGAAGATCAAGGAAGGCTGGTTCGAGTTCGACGTCGCGATCTCCACGCCCGACATGATGGGGGAAGTCGGCAAGCTTGGAAAGCTGCTCGGCCCCCGCGGCCTCATGCCGAACCCGAAATCGGGCACGGTGACTTTCGACGTCGCGAAGGCGGTCAGGGAGGCGAAGGCCGGAAAGATCGAGTACCGCGTCGACAAGGGCGCCAACATCCACGTCCCGGTCGGCAAGGTGTCGTTCGAGAAGCAGAAGCTCGTCGACAACATCAAGGCGCTCGCGCAGGAGCTCATGCGCGCGAAGCCGGCCTCGGCGAAGGGCAAATATATCAAGAGCATGTACATCTCCTCCACGATGGGACCGTCGCTCGCGATCGACACGGCGTCGCTCCTCGGAGAAGCTCGTTAGGAGAAGGGAAAGCGGTTATGGTTCAAGCAGCGAAAACGAAAAAGATCAACGATCTCGAGACGATTCTGAAGGGCGCCAAGTGCATCATCCTGAGCGACTTCACCGGTCTCAACGTCAAGGACATCTCGGCGCTTCGCCGGGCCTGCCGCGAGAAGGGCATCACGTTGCGCGTCGTCAAGAATACGCTGGCGAAGCGGAGCTTCGAGGACCTCGGACTTTCGGGCCTCGCTCCCCTCCTCGAAGGCCCGACGGCTATCGCGATCAGCACGGAGGATGAAGTAACCCCCGCGCAGGTCATCAAGAAGTTCGCCGATGATTACGAGCTCCCCCGCTTCAAGGGGGGGTACGTATTGGGTCGCATCCTTTCCGATAAGGAGGTGATCCGGCTCGCCGCGCTCCCCGGGAGGGATATCCTTCTCGCCCAGGTGGTAGGCACCGCACAGGCCCCGCTGCGAGGTCTCCTCAATTGCCTCAACGCTTCCCTGCGGGACCTCGTGAACATCGTGAAGGCCATCGAGGACAAGAAGGGAGCCGCCGCATAGCGCGGCCACGGTCGCCGCAGGGGGACCGGTCCGGTGAAGGGGTTTCGTTCCCGCCGGGGGACGAACCCGTTGTTTGTGCATAAAAGCAAGAAAGAGAGGTCAGAAAATGCCCACGAAGAAGAAAGACGAAGCCGCCGAGGCCATGGACGGTGCGGCTCAGACCGAAGAAGGACAGGAAAAGGCGAAGCCGGTCGGTGGAGCCGTCGGCAAGATCGTCGGCCAGATCGAGGTCCTCAGCGTGCTCGAGCTCTCGGAGCTCGTCAAGGCGCTCGAGGAGCGGTTCGGCGTCACCGCCGCCGCCCCGATGGCGTTCATGCCGGGCATGATGGCCGGCGCGGGCCCCGCGGCCGAAGTCGAGGAAAAGACCGAGTTCACGGTGATGCTCAAGGAAATCGGCGCGAACAAGATCCAGGTCATCAAGGTCGTCCGCGCGATCACGGGCCTTGGCCTCATCGAGGCGAAGAAGCTCGTCGAGGAAGCCCCGAAGGCGATCAAGGAGGCCGTGAACAAGCAGGAAGCCGAAGAGATCAAGAAGAAGGTCGAAGAGGTCGGCGGCGTCATCGAGATCAAGTAGCATCGCAAAGCCGGGATTGGCCTGTAACAGAAGGGGTCATTTTACATGATCACGGTGCCTGAGCGAATCGATTTTGCAAAGATTCCGCAGGTGGTGGACATCCCGCATCTCCTGGAAGTCCAACTCGCGTCATACGAGCGATTTCTGCAGCGCGGCGTCCCGATGGACAAGCGGGAGGTCATCGGTCTCGAATCGGTGTTCCATTCCGTTTTTCCTGTGGTTTCGGCGCGGGGAGAGTTCACGCTCGAGTATCTCGGATACTCCATGGGCGAGCCGAAGTACAGCGTCGAGGAATGCAAGGAGCGCGATCTCACGTTCGCGGCTCCCCTCAAGGCGGCGCTCCGGCTCGTCGTGCGCGAGAACCAGGACGGCGAGAAGGTTATCAAGGACATCATTCAGAGCGAGGTGTACCTCGGCGAGATTCCCCTGATAACCGATATGGGGACGTTCATCATCAACGGCGCCGAGCGGGTGATCGTGAGCCAGCTCCACCGTTCTCCGGGCGTCGTCTTCGACGACGACTACCACCCGAACGGCAAGCGCCTCTTCAACGCCCGCATCATCCCGTACCGCGGATCGTGGGTCGAATTCACGATCGACGTGAACGACATCATGTACGTCTACATCGATCGCCGGAGGAAGATACCCGTCACGGTGCTCCTCAAGGCGATGGGATTCGAGCCCAATAGCGCGATCATCAAGCTGTTCCACCGGACCGAGGTCGTCGACCTCTCCGGGCGGTCGAGCAAAAAGGACGGCGGGCTCGTCGGGCGTTACGTCGCCGAGGACGTCGTGAGCCGTGAAACGGGAGAAGTGATTCTCGAGGCGGGAAAGCCGATCGCCGAGACGGATATCGAGAAGATGAAAATGTCGAAGGTCGCGAAGATCGTACTCGTCGTGAAGGAAGGGAATCTCGAGGAGGACGTGATCATCAAGACCCTCGACAAGGATCCCACCTCGAACGCCGAGGAGGCGCTCAAGCGTCTCTACAATCTCATGCGTCCGGGGGATCCGCCGAACGCCGACACGGCGAAGGCGCTCCTCGACAGGCTGTTCTTCAACCCGAAGCGCTACAATCTCGAGAAGGTCGGCCGCCACAAGATGAACCGGCGGCTCCAGATCGACGTGCCCATGGACACGACGACCCTGACCGAAAAGGATTTCGTCGCGGTCGTGGCCAACCTCATTCAACTGAAGGAGCTCGACGGAGCGGTCGACGACATCGACCATCTCGGCAATCGCCGGGTGCGTTCCGTCGGCGAGCTCCTCGCGAACCAGTTCTCCGTGGGGCTCGCACGCATGGCGCGGATCATCCGCGAACGCATGACGATCCAGGAGACGGAAAGCCCCACGCCGTACGATCTCGTGAACGCGCGCACGATCAGCGCGGTCATTCAGTCGTTCTTCGGTTCGAGCCAGCTCTCGCAGTTCATGGACCAGACGAACCCGCTCGCCGAGCTCACGCACAAGCGCCGCCTCTCGGCGCTCGGCCCCGGCGGCCTCACGCGCGAACGCGCGGGGTTCGAGGTCCGCGACGTGCATTACACGCACTACGGGCGCATGTGTCCGATCGAGACCCCTGAAGGTCCGAATATCGGCCTCATCACGTCGCTCGCGACGTATGCGCGGGTCAACCAGTTCGGGTTTCTCGAAACCCCGTATCGCAAGGTGAAGAACGGCGTCGTGACGGACGAGTCGGAGATGCTCTCCGCCGACCAGGAAGACAATTACATCATCGCCCACGCGAACGCCAAGCTCGACAAGCACCGCAAGTTCGTCGAGCCCGTCGTGATGGCGCGGTACCGGGGGGATTTCGTTCTCGTCGATCCGAAGGAAGTCCATTTCATGGACGTTTCTCCGAACCAGCTCGTGAGCGCCGCCGCGGCCCTCATTCCGTTCCTCGAGCACGACGACGCGAACCGGGCTCTCATGGGATGCAACATGCAGCGGCAGGCCGTGCCCCTCATCAAGGCCGAGGCGCCGCTCGTCGGAACGGGCCTCGAGGGAAAGGTCGCCTACGACTCGGGCGTCCTCGGCATCGCGCGGCGCGCGGGCAGGGTCGAGGCCGTGACCGCGAACCAGATCCTCATCAGCTACGGCGGGAAGAAAGAGGACGAGGATCTCGACGATTTCTCGGGATTCGGCGGCGTCGACGAGTACAAGCTCATCAAGTTCCAGCGGTCGAACCAGGACACCTGCGTCAACCAGAAACCGATCATCGAGGTCGGACAGAAGGTCAAGAAGGGCGAGGTGATCGCGGACGGCTCCGCGACGAGAAACGGCGAGCTCGCGCTCGGCCGCAACGTGCTCGTCGCCTTCATGCCGTGGCGCGGGTACAACTTCGAAGACGCGATCATCATCAGCGAGAAGCTCGTCAAGGCGGACATATTCACGTCGATTCATATCGAGGAGTTCGAGACCCAGGTCCGCGACACGAAGGCCGGAATGGAGGAGATCACCCGCGAGATTCCGAACGTGAGCGAGGAGATGCTGGCGAACCTCGACGAGGACGGCGTCGTGCGCGTCGGCGCCCACGTGAAAGCGGGAGACATTCTCGTCGGCAAGGTGACTCCGAAGGGAGAAACCGAGCTCACGCCGGAGGAACGGCTGTTGAAAGCGATATTCGGCGAGAAGGCCGGAGACGTGCGCGACGCTTCGCTCAAGGCGCCCCCGGGCATGGACGGCATCGTCGTCGACATCAAGCTCTTCTCCCGCAAGGAGCGGGACGAGCGGGCGAAGAGCCACGAGAAGAAGAAACTGGTGGAGCTTCAGCACCAGCGCGATCTCGAGATCAAGCACATCAAGGAAAAAAGACGCGAGCGCCTTGCGCGGCTCATGGTCGGCCAGACCTCGGAGAAGCTTATCCACGCCGAAACGGGCGAAGTGCTCGCCCGCGGCGGACGCAAGATCACCGATAAGATGATCGAGGGGCTGGACATCGATCATCTCCACTGGGGGCTCCCGGTCGTCAAGGACGCCAAAGTCGACCGCAGGATCCAGTCCCTCATGGAGGCGGCGGCGCGCGCGATCGAGAAGGTGGAGAGCACCTACGAGAAGGAAAGCGAGCGCGTCATGCGCGGGGACGAGCTTCCGCCGGGCGTGAGCAAGCTCGTGAAGGTCTACGTTGCGCGCAAGCGCAAGGTGTCGGTCGGCGACAAGATGGCCGGACGCCACGGCAACAAGGGAGTCGTCTCCCGAATCGTGCCGGAAGAGGATATGCCGCATCTTCCCGACGGAACGCCGGTGGAGATCATTCTCAATCCGCTCGGCGTGCCGAGCCGTATGAATGTCGGCCAGATCCTCGAGACGCACCTCGGCTGGGCCGTCGAGAAGCTCGGACTCAAGGCGTCGACGCCCGTTTTCAACGGCGCGACGATCGATGAAATCAAGAAGCTCCTCTCCGATGCGGGGCTTCCCGAGAGCGGCAAGATTGGGCTTTCCGACGGGATGACGGGGGAGGTCTTCGACGCGCCGGTCACGGTCGGCCAGATCTACATGATGAAGCTGTCGCATCTCGTCGACGACAAGATCCACGCGCGCTCGATCGGACCCTACTCGCTCGTTTCGCAGCAGCCGCTCGGCGGCAAGGCGCAGTTCGGCGGGCAGCGCTTCGGAGAGATGGAGGTGTGGGCGCTCGAAGCGTACGGCGCTGCCTACACGCTCCAGGAGCTCCTCACGGTGAAATCGGACGACGTCGCCGGCCGGAGCAAGATTTACGAGGCGATCGTGAAAGGCGAGAACGCGCCGGAGCCGGGACTTCCCGAATCGTTCAACGTGCTCATCAAGGAGCTTCAGAGCCTCTGCCTCGACGTGCAGCTCGAAAAGCTCGAGAAAAATTGAACGCGGTATATCAGGCGAGATTGGTGAACGGGTTCCGCCGGAGGTAACCATTGTATACCACGCTTTTCGAAAAGGATCGAAACAAGCCCACCGACATCAAGGCGATGCGCATCCAGCTCGCCTCCCCCGAGGTGATACGTCAGTGGAGCTTCGGCGAGGTCACGAAGCCCGAGACCATCAACTACCGATCCTTCAAGCCCGAGAAAGACGGGCTTTTCTGCGAGCGCATATTCGGCCCGGTGAAGGATTGGGAGTGCACCTGCGGAAAATACAAGCGCATTCGCTATCGCGGCGTCATCTGCGATCGCTGCGGCGTTGAGGTCACGCATTCGCGCGTGAGGCGCGAGCGGATGGGGCACATCGAGCTCGCCGTTCCCGTCGCGCATATCTGGTTCCTCAAGGGCGTTCCGAGCCGCGTCGGCTACATGCTCGACATGACGGTGCGCAACCTCGAGCGCGTTCTCTATTACGAGTCGCACCTGGTCATCGACCCGGGGGACACGGACCTCAAGGTCAAGGAGCTCATCGATGACGATACCTTCACTGAGCTCACGGACCAGGGGAAGGAATTCGTCGCCAGGATGGGAGGCGAGGCGATCCGCGACATGCTCAAGACGATCAACGTCGAAGAGCTCTCGATCAATCTCCGCGCCCAGTCGAAGGTCGAGACGTCGGTTCAGCGCAAGAAGGACGTTCTGAAACGCCTCAAGGTCGTCGAAGCGTTCCGGCAGAGCAAGAACAAGTCCGAGTGGATGATCCTCGATGTCATCCCGGTTCTTCCGCCCGACCTCAGGCCGCTCGTTCCGCTCGAGGGCGGGCGTTTCGCGACGAGCGACCTGAACGACCTCTACCGGCGCGTCATCAACCGCAACAACCGTCTCAAGAAGCTCATCGAGATCCGCGCGCCGGAGGTCATTCTCCGCAACGAGAAGCGCATGCTCCAAGAAGCGGTCGATGCGTTGTTCGACAACAGCCGCCGCTCCCGCGCCGTTCGCGGCCAGGGCAACCGGCCCCTCAAGAGTCTGAGCGACATGCTCAAGGGAAAGCAGGGGCGCTTCCGCCAGAATCTCCTCGGCAAGCGCGTCGACTACTCGGGCCGCTCGGTCATCGTCGTCGGCCCCGAGCTCGAGATTCACCAGTGTGGGCTGCCGAAATCGATGGCGCTCGAGCTCTTCAAGCCTTTTATCATCCGCAAGCTCGAGGAGAAGGGGTACGTGCAGACGGTGAAGAGCGCGAAGAAGCTCGTCGAACGCGAACGCCCCGAAGTGTGGGACATCCTCGAAGAGATCATCAAGGATCACCCGGTGCTCCTCAACCGCGCGCCTACGCTCCATCGCCTCGGCGTCCAGGCGTTCCAGCCGCTCCTCATCGAGGGCAAGGCGATTCAGATTCACCCCCTCGTCTGCACGGCGTTCAACGCCGATTTCGACGGCGACCAGATGGCGGTGCACGTGCCGCTCTCGTACGAGGCCCAGCTCGAGGCGCGCACCCTCATGTTCGCCTCCAATAACATTCTCTCGCCGGCGAGCGGTTCTCCGCTCGCGTCTCCCACGCAGGACATGGTGCTCGGCCTCTACTACATCACGATGTTCAGGGACGGGGCGAAGGGGCAGGGCAAATCGTTCTTCAGCGTCGGCGAGCTCATATCGGCATGGGATCACGACGTCGTCGATCTCCACGCGAAGGTCAAGGTGCGCATCGGCGGCGAAACGGTGACGACCACCGCCGGGCGCGTCATCGTGAACGAGATTGTTCCGGAGGAGCTCGGCTTCATCAACGACATCCTCGACAAGAAGGCCCTCGCCGGGCTCATCGGCACGTGCTACAAGAAGCTCGGCAACCGGAAGACCGTTCCCTTCCTCGAACGCCTCAAGGATCTCGGCTTCCGCTACGCGACGCGCGCCGGCATCACGATCTCGATCGACGACATGGTCGTACCCGGAGAAAAGTCGCAGCTCATCGGCGTCGCCCAGAAAGCGGTGAACCAGATCCAGAAGCAGTACAAGGAAGGTATCATCACCGACGGCGAGCGGTACAACAAGATCATCGACACCTGGACTCATACAACGAACAACGTCGCGGACGCGATGCTCGAGACGCTCAACAGGGACCGCGACGGCTTCAATCCGATCTACATGATGGCGGTCTCGGGATCGCGAGGCAACAAGGAGCAGATCCGCCAGATCGCGGGCATGCGCGGCCTCATGGCGAAGCCGCAGAAGCGCATCACGGGAGGCATCGGCGAAATCATCGAGATGCCCATCACGGCGAACTTCAAGGAAGGCCTCACCGTGCTGCAGTACTTCATCTCGACGCACGGCGCGCGCAAGGGTCTCGCCGACACCGCCTTGAAGACGGCTGACGCGGGCTACCTTACCCGCCGCCTCGTCGACGTCGCGCAGGACGTCATCATAACGGAATACGATTGCGGCACGATCATGGGGATGGATACGCAGGCCCTCAAGGAGGGGGAGGAGGTCATCGAGGCCCTCAGCGACCGTATCCTCGGCCGCGTCGTGGTCGATGACGTCATCGATCCCCAGTCGGGCGAGACGATCTGCAAGGCGAACATTCTCGTCGACGAGGACATGGCCGCGGAGATCGAGGAGCGCGGCGTCGAGAAGGTCAAGATCCGGTGCGTTCTCACGTGCGAGGCGAAGCGCGGCGCGTGCGCCTACTGCTACGGCCGCAACCTCGCCACCGGCAAGCTCGTCGATCTCGGCGAGGCGGTCGGGGTCATCGCCGCTCAGTCGATCGGCGAGCCGGGAACGCAGCTCACGCTCCGCACCTTCCACGTCGGAGGCACCGCGTCGCGCATCGCCGAGCAGACGCAGAAGACGACGAACCACCCCGGCGTCGTCCAGTTCAGGTCGATCAAGACGGTCATCGACCGGAACAAGAATGTGATCGCGGTCGGCCGCAAGGGCGAGATCCTCATCCGCGACGAGAAGAGCGAGCGAATCCGGGCGCGCCTCGGCGTCCCTTACGGCGCCGCCCTCAAGGTGCGCGAGAACGATCGGGTCGAGAAGGACGCGATCGTCTACGAGTGGGATCCGTACTCGGACAGCATCATCGCGGACAAGATCGGCCGCATGCGCTTCGTCGACGTGAAGGAAGGGATCACCCTCAAGGAGAAGGTGGACGACAAATCCGGTCTCCGGCAGATGGTCATCGTCGACGACCGCGACAAGAAGCTCCATCCGCACATCGAGCTCATCGACAAGAGCGGCAAGATCGCGGGAAACTTCATCGTTCCGACGGGCTCGTACATCATGATTCGCGACGGAGCCGAAATACTCCCCGGCGACATTATCTGCAGGATTCCGAAGGACATCTCGAAGACCCGCGACATCACGGGAGGTCTCCCGCGAGTAGCCGAGCTGTTCGAGGTCCGCAAGCCCAAGGAAGCCGCGGTGGTTTCCGAGATCGACGGAATCGTCGAGTTCGGCGTGGTCGCCAAGGGCATGCGCAAGATCAACGTGATCTCGGGCACCGGCGACAAACGTTCCTACCTCGTTCCCCAGGGCAAGCATCTGCGGGTTTACGAGGGGGACCGCGTCGAGGCGGGGGACAACCTCACCGAGGGTCCCGTCAATCCGTTCGACATCCTGAGCATCAAGGGCGTGAACGCCGTGCAGAACTATCTCGTGAACGAGATCCAGGAAGTGTACCGGCTCCAGGGCGTGCGCATCAGCGACAAGCATATCGAGGTTATCGTGCGGCAGATGCTCCAGAAGGTCGTCGTCGAGGATCCGGGGGACACCCGTTTCCTCGAAGGGGATATCATGAGCAAGGCCGAGTTCCGGGAGGAGAACGATCGCACGATGCGCGAGAAGGGAAAACCCGCTACTTTCAAGCCGCTGCTCCTTGGCATCACGAAGGCCTCTCTCACGACGGAGAGCTTCATCTCGGCCGCGAGCTTCCAGGAAACGACGCGCGTGCTCACCGAGGCGGCCGTTCAGGGCAAGATTGATTATCTGCGCGGGCTCAAGGAGAACGTCGTCATGGGGCACCTCATCCCGGCGGGGACGGGTCTCCAGAGGTACGGCCAGATCAAGATCGCGGAGGAGGTGAGCGAGGAGGAGCTTCTCGAGCGGGAATTCGGCGACGAGGAGATCGTCGAGCTCATCAATAAAATGAAGGAGGAAGTCTCTTAAGCCTCTTATAAATATTTACTTGACATAGATGAAAAATGTTGTTAGATTGCACTTTTGCGTCCCTCTTTTTGTCTCTTTAGGTGCGCAAAAGGTTTGTAACGGGCTGTTGTTATTAGAATTAAGGGGTAAATGGTGCCGACGATAAACCAGCTCATTCGCAAGGGGCGCTCCGCGGTTCGCAAGAAAACGCACGCTCCTGCCCTCAAGAGCTGTCCGCAGAAGCGAGGAGTGTGCACGCGTGTGTATACCTCGACGCCCAAGAAGCCGAACTCGGCGATCCGCAAGGTGGCCCGAGTGAGGCTTCAGAACGGTTTCGAGGTCACCTCGTACATACCCGGAGAAGGCCACAACCTTCAGGAGCATTCGATCGTCCTCATTCGCGGGGGGCGCGTGAAGGATCTTCCCGGCGTTCGTTACCATATCATCCGCGGCGCGCTGGATGCGACCGGCGTCGAGGGAAGAAACAAGAGCCGTTCGAAATACGGCGTCAAGAAACCGAAAAAGACCGCCGCATAACATTCAGGGAGATTGTTGATATGCCACGCAGGCGTGAAGTAGTAAAAAGAGATGTCATTTCCGATCCGAAGTACAACGACGTCCTCGTTTCCCGGGTCATCAGCTACGTTCTCAAGGGGGGCAAGCGAGGCACGGCGGAGAGAATCGTTTACGGCGCGCTCGACCTCATCGAGGAAAAATCAGGGCAGAAGGGTCTCGACGTGATGCGGAAGGCGATAGAGAACGTGAAGCCCGTCCTCGAAGTTACGAGTCGCAGGGTCGGCGGCGCCACGTACCAGGTGCCCATCGAGGTCCGCTCCGACCGGCGCCTCGCGCTCGCGCTTCGCTGGATTCTCGGCTTCGCGCGCGTGCGGCCGGAACATACGATGGCGGAACGGCTTGCGTTCGAGCTTATGCTCGCGTACAAGCATGAAGGACCTTCGATCAAGAAACGGGAAGATACGCACAAGATGGCGGAGGCGAACAAGGCCTTCGCGCATTATCGCTGGTAGCGCAGATCGGCCGGCTGGCCGCAGCCGGTTCGGATAGATTTTTATTGGTTGGGTGGTTGGGGCAAATCCGGATTGGGATCTGTTTACGCGGGTTCCGACGAGGGTGAGGGAGACAACTGATGAACAAGCAGACGTTGCTTTACGACACCCGCCGACTACGGCTCACCTGACGCTTCGCGCCTCCCATGTCGGGGCGATGTCAGGAAGCCCCGGCGCGGAGAGGCTTTATGACCAGAGAATTTCCTCTTGAGAAGATCCGCAATATCGGGATAGCGGCCCACATCGATGCGGGCAAGACTACCCTGACCGAGAGGATTCTTTTCTATACCGGCAGGGTCCATCGGATGGGCGAGGTGCACGAGGGAAGCACGGTGATGGACTGGATGGAGCAGGAGAGGGAGCGGGGGATCACGATCATGTCCGCCGCAACGACCTGCGAGTGGGCGGATCACCGGATCAACATCATCGACACCCCGGGGCACGTCGACTTCACGGTCGAGGTCGAGCGGAGCCTCCGGGTCCTCGACGGTCTCGTTGCGGTATTCTGCGGCGTCGGCGGAGTCGAGCCGCAGTCGGAGACGGTCTGGCGGCAGGCCGACCGGTATAACATCCCGCGGCTTGCGTTCGTCAATAAGATGGACCGCATCGGAAGCGATTTCGAGAACGCCGTGAGAATGATGCACGAGAGACTCGGCGCGAACGCCGTACCGATCGTGCTGCCGATGGGATCGGGAGATTCCTTCGAGGGTGTCATCGACTTGGTCTCGATGAAGGCGATTTACTATAACGAAGAGGACCTCGGCGCCACGTTCCGCGAATCGGATATTCCGGCTCGAGAGCTCGAGAGGGCCACGACGGCGAGGGACATATTGATGCACGCGATCGCGGATCTCGACGACATCGTTATGCACCACGTCGTCCATGGCTCCGCGGTGACGGTCGAGGAGATTCACGCGGCGATCCGCAAGGGCGTCATCGGCTCCAAGATCGTTCCCGTGCTCGGCGGATCGGCTTTCAAGAATAAGGGTGTTCAGAGGGTGCTCGACGCGGTCGTGGCGTACCTTCCGAGCCCGAGCGACATTCCGGCGACACAGGGGATCAACCCTTACACCGAGAAGGAAGAGGAGCGGCCGCCCCGGGACGACGCCCCCTTCGCGGCGTACGTGTTCAAGGTTCAGACCGACAAATACGTCGGACGCCTCCACTTCATGCGTGTCTATTCGGGATCGATGAGAGCCGGGAGCCAGGTCATCAACGCTTCGAGCGATCGCAAGGAGCGCGTGAGCAGATTCCTGAGAATGCACGCGAACAAGCGCGAGGATATCAACGAGGTTTTCACGGGCGACATCGTCGCCGTGGTGGGGCTGAAGAGCGCCCATACGGGGGACACGCTCTGCGACACGAAACACCTGATACAGTTCGAATCGATGCGTTACCCCGAGCCCGTCATCGCGGTCGCGATCGAGCCGAAGACGAAGGCGGACGGGGAAAAGATGATGAACGCGCTCGTGCAGCTCGCGAGCGAGGATCCGTCCTTCCGGATGAAGATCGACGCCGAGACGGGCCAGACGATCATATCGGGAATGGGCGAGCTTCACCTCGAGATTCTCGTCGAGCGGATGTTCAGGGAATTCGACGTGGGCGCCAAGGTCGGCCGCCCGCAGGTCGCTTACAAGGAAACGATCACCCTGCCGGCGCGCGCGGAGGGCAGGTTCATCCGCCAGAGCGGCGGGAGAGGGCATTTCGGCGTCGTCACGCTCGAGCTCGAGCCGGCGCCGGGCAAGGGTTTCACTTTTGAAAACAGGATCAAGAACGGCGTCGTCCCCAAGCACTTCATTCCGTACGTCGAAGGGGGCGTGCGCGAGTCGATGGTGAGCGGACCGCTCGGCGGCTATCCCGTCGTCGACATCACGGTGGCGATCGTGGATGGAGCGTATCACGAGGTCGACTCGACCGATATCGCGTTTCGGGCCGCGGCGAGCATGGCGTTCGCCGACGGCGTGCGCCACGGGAGTCCGGTGCTCCTCGAGCCCGTCATGGATCTCGAGGTCGTGCTCCCCATCGAATACGTCGGTGAAGTGATCAACGATATCAATATGCGAAGAGGAAAAGTGGAAGGGATGTTCCATCGATCGAATGCTCAAGTCATCACAGCGCGAGCGCCCCTTTCGGACATGTTCGGCTACGCGACGAGCCTCCGGTCTCTCACCCAGGGCAGGGCGGTCTACACGATGCAATTTTCCCATTACGACCGGGTGCCTCCGGAGCTCATCACCGAAAAGCTGGGCCACCTTACGGGCCTCGCGTGAAGGAGGGAGAGTTCGATGGCAAAGGCTAAGTTTGACAGGACGAAGCCGCACGTGAACGTTGGGACGATCGGGCACGTGGACCACGGGAAGACGACGCTCACGGCAGCGATCACGAAGCAGCTCTCGAAGAAGGGACTGGCGAAGTTCATCTCGTACGACGAAGTGGCGAAGGCATCGGAGTCGCAGGGGCGTAGAGACGCGACGAAGATCTTGACGATAGCGACGGCGCACGTGGAGTACTCGACGGTGAACCGGCACTACGCGCACGTGGACTGTCCCGGGCACGCGGACTACGTGAAGAACATGATCACGGGAGCGGCGCAGATGGACGGGGCGATATTGGTGGTGTCGGCGGCCGACGGGCCGATGCCGCAGACGCGGGAGCACATACTTTTGGCGCGTCAGGTGGGAGTGCCGTACATAGTGGTATTTTTGAACAAGGTGGATTTGGTGGACGACCCGGAGCTTTTGGATCTGGTGGAGCTGGAGTGCCGGGAGCTTTTGAGCGAGTATCAGTTTCCCGGGGACGAGGTGCCGTTTGTGCGGGGATGCGCCAACAAGGCGATGAACAGCGAGGACCCGGACGGGCCGGAGGCGAAGTGCATATGGGAGCTTATGAACGCGATAGACACGTATATCCCGATGCCGAAGCGTGACGTTGACAAGCCGTTTTTGATGCCTGTGGAGGATGTGTTTTCGATCACGGGACGCGGCACGGTGGGGACGGGACGAGTG
>JBAZPL010000044.1:0-15954 GCA_041648155.1 Candidatus Krumholzibacteriia bacterium | reverse complement strand
GGCGCCCCATTCGCCGGCGATGATGCGGGCGCTTTCGAGAGCGCGCGCGACCGTGCTCGTGTAGACGACGGATATCTGTTTCGCTTTGAGAGCCCGGGCGAGCTCGGCCACGGCGACCCTTCCGCTCTCGTTGAGCGGCACGGGGCCGGCCCCCATGATCCGGTGATCCCTGTTCCAGTCGGTCTGTCCGTGGCGAATTAAATAAAGATGCATCGCGGCCCTTCGATTTCTTGCGGCGTGCCTTCCGTTCGCGCGGTGCGCTTGCGGTTTTCAGAATACATGCTCGTAGCCGAGATTCGGCATCGGGCGCCTCTTCCCGCTCGCGTCGGCGAGCATAATGCCATTGGCCGCCGGAACCGCCGTCCCGATCACCGTCGCGCCGGCGCCCAGGCTCTCCGCCGCCTCGGGAGACACCGCCGCGAGCAGCACGTACTCCTCGCCGCTCGCAAGGGCGAAATCGATCAGAGCCTCTCCTTCGAGCCCGCAGAGCTCCCCGATGGCGGGAGGAACGGGAAGAGTCTCTTCCCGAATGAGAGCTCCGACGCCGCTCTCCGCGCACAGCGTGCGAAGATCCTTCCCGAGCCCGTCCGAGATGTCGATCATCGCCGTTACGCGCGCGGGATCCGCGTCGAGAAGGGATGCATCGAGCGGGAACGCGAGAGGAACGAGGTGGCGCTGAACAAAACGCGCCACACCGTGCGCATAAGAAAGCCGTCCGAGCGCGCCCGCAACCCGGTCCATCTCCCCCGGCGACGAGGCGATCGATATGAGCGGAAGCACTTTCTTGAGTCCGGGCGCCGATTCGGCCAACGAACGAGCGAGGGGCGCGGAAACCGGGAAGGCAGAACGCTGTCCGCCGGCATCCCCGCCGTACAGCGCCGAGAGCACGCTCAGTCCCGCGCGAGAGAGGCCGATTTCGCCGAAGAGAACGAGCGTGTCCCCCTCGCGAGCCCCCGATCTGAGAATCGCCCGGCCCGGTCGGACCTCTCCGACGATCGCGACGTTGAAGCAGAACCCGTGGGGGCTCGAGACGGTATCTCCCCCGACGAGCTTGATACCGTATTGCGTGCACGATCGCTTGAGCCCGTCGATGATTTTGTCGACGTCGGCGGACGCACACCCCACGGAAAGCCCCGCCGTGAACACGATCGATCCCGGCGAGCCTCCCATGGCGAATATATCGGAAACATTGGATGTGACGAGCTTCTGGACGGCCTGGCTCAGCGTCGAGAAGCGCCGGTCGAAATGGACTCCTTCGATGGCAGCATCCGCCGCGAAGAGCATCTCCCCGCGCGGGGCGGGAAGCACCGCCGCGTCGTCCCCGATGCCGCAATCGGGAAACGCCGCGCGAAGGCGACCGATGACTTCGAGCTCTTTCATGATGGTGCGAGCCCGGGGCTCACTCCAGTTCCTTGAGGGCGACGGGAAGCGCCCGCATGCAATCTCCCGCGATCATCCCCCGCTCGCCGGTATCGTACGCGGCGATCTCCGCGGCCCGCGCGTGGAGGTAGACGCCGAGCCGGGCCGCGCGCGCGGCGCCGACACCCTGCGCGAGAAATCCCGCGATCGCGCCGCTCAGAACGTCCCCGCTCCCCGCGGTCGCCTGCCCCGGATGGCCGTGGACGCAGACGCCGGCGCTCCCGTCGGGATGGACGACCACGGTCGGAGCGCCCTTGTGGACGACCGTTACGCCGGTGTCCCGCACGAGCTCGCGAAGCCATTCGATGCGCGGCACGGGAAGCTCCGGGGCGCTCTCACCCGCGAGCCTTCCGAGCTCGCCCGAATGCGGGGTAATGACGATCTCCTTGACCTTCGAAGCGCCGACGACGTCCGCGAACCGCCCCTCGAGCGCGTTGATACCGTCGGCGTCGATAAGGATGGGCTTTGGACAGCGTTCGAGGACCGAACGGACGAGCTTCGCCGTCTCCGCGTCGGTCGTGAGGCCCGGGCCGATGGCGAGCGCGTCGTAGCGAACCTCCTCGAGCACCTTCTGCGCGCCGCTGGAGGATAGAGCGCCTGCGGCCGTCTCCGGGAGCGCGATGAATATCACTTCCGGCGCGGCCCCCTGGACGACGGCACGAATCGATTCCGGACCCGCGCAGTAGACGACGCCGCACCCGGTCCTGAGCGCCGAGAGCGCGGTGAGAAGCGCCGCTCCCGCGTAGCGGCGGCTTCCCGCGATGACGAGGAGCGAGCCGCATGCGAACTTGTGCGCCGTCGGCTCTCTCAGGGGAAAATCCTCGAGCGCGCGCTCGAGATCGAGCGCCTCGCACCGGATTCCCTGTTCGTCGATCACCTCGCGCGGAACGCCGATGTCGCCGACGACGATATCCCCCGCGCATCCCTTGCCAGGGTAGAAGAGGCAGCCGATCTTGGGGAGCCCCATCGTGACCGTCGCATCGGCGACGACCGCGGCGCCCATGATCTCTCCCGTGTCGGCGTTGACTCCGGACGGCATATCCACGGAGACGATCGGGAGCTCGCTCTCGTTGATCACATCGATCACCGCGGCATACTCCGCGCCCACCGCCTTGTTGAGTCCTGTCCCGAGGAGCGCATCGACGATGACGTCCGAATCCTCGAGCGCCTTGCGCGCGAGCTCTTGACCGCCCGAGAGGTAGAGAAATACCTCGACGACCTTCGCGCCGCCGCGGAGCGAGGCGAGCCGCGCGTGATTCTTGGCCGCGTCCGGGGAAAACTCCTCGGATGGGTGCAGGTAATGGAGGATTACCTTCGCTCCCTTTTCCGCGAGGAGCCGCGCGACGACAAGACCATCTCCGGCGTTGTTTCCGCGCCCGAGGAATATCGACGCGGCGAGGGACTCGAGCGACGGGAACGTCGATTCGATCTGCTCGAAAACGCGCTGCCCCGCTCGCTCCATGAGGGCCACCCCGGTGGCGAAGCGGCTGATCGTCGCTTCGTCGATCCGGCGCATCTCCGCTCCGGTCACGATCTTCATACGAACGTTCCTTTCATCGCTTCCCGCTTTTGTTGAGATCGTCGACGATCTTCACGAGCGCGTACACATCCGATATCTCGTAATCGGCGCCCGACTCCTTCGTCCCGAACGTGTCTCCATACCGCGCGAAGACGGTCCTGATGCCGACCTCCGCCGCGCCGACGATGTCGCGCTCGGGCCAGTCGCCGACCATGAGCGCCTCGTCGGCCCCTATTCCCATCTTGTCGAGAACCATCCTGAACGGCGCCGGGCTAGGCTTGTATTCTCCCGTGTCCTCGTACGTGATCACCATGTCGAACATGTGATGGAGCTGGAGATAGCAGAGCCGGAGCCACGCCTCCTGACGGGGAGCGTCCGATATGACGGCGAGCCTGAGCCCCTTGCCGAGGAGCTGAATGAGCGTCACCCGCACGTGCGGGTAGAGAACGAGCGCCGCCTCGCGCGCCCGCCGGTAGCCGACGATCCCCGCGGCAAGAATCTTGTAGTCGACCTCGCCGATGAGGTTCACGAGGAGCTTGTTGAACACCTTCTGGTATTCGATCCCCTCGTTCCCGTAGATCTTGAGAATTTCCTCGCGGATCCGGTCCGGCGGGACGAGGAGCCCCGCGTCGATCATCGCCTGGATCGCGGCTTCGATCGAGACCTCCTTCATGCGGACAAAATCGGTGAGCGTGTTGTCGAGGTCGAATATGACGAGCTTGATCATTGAACGCCTTTCTCCTTGTCCGCGCCGCGCCGCGCCGATATACTGAAGCGATGCAGGATCAGAGAGACGATAACCGCGAAGCTCCCGGGCCCGAAGAGCCCGGACCGGGTCCGGGCGATCCCGCCGCCGGCCCCGCCAGCTCCGCGGCCGGGATATTCGACAGGATCAACAATTATCTCCTGCTCGTGTACGCGTTCGCCTGTCTCCTTATGAATTACTCTCTCGCGGGACTTTTCTATTTCAAGGATATGATTTATCTCTCCCTCGCGCTGCCGGGAATCTTCTCGATCCTCATCCCCTTCTATGTTCTCTCGCGAAGGTCCATGCTCGGCTTCGCGCGGGAATTCTCGTTCGCCCGTCCCGATCTCAAAACGTCGGGGCTCGTTCTCGTCATCGCGGCCGCGGCGATTCTCCCCGTCGAGGCGCTCTCGAGCGTCTTCGAGCGAATGTGGACGCCGGATGCCGATTATACCACCTTCATCCTCTCAATCAAGCCCAAAGGGCCGGGCTCCTTTATCCTGGTCGCGATCGGCATCGTGCTCGTCGCGGCGGTCACTGAGGAGCTCCTCTTTCGCGGCTTCATCCAGAGAATCTTCCAGCGCAACATGCGCGGGCCGCTCGCCGTCGTTCTTGCCGGAATTCTCTTCTCCCTGAGCCATTTCAATCCTCCCGTGATTCCGGGAGTCGCTGCGCTCGGCATCCTCTTCGGATACCTCTTCTACAGGACGGACAACCTCTGGTATCCGATCGCGGGCCATGCGATCTACAATCTCGTGATGCTCGTGAGGCTCAACGAAACTACGGAAGAGGAAATCGTCGCGGCGAAAGTCGTCCCGCCCGACATGAGATGGACGTTTCTCTCGCTCGCCATACTCGTATCGGCGCTCCGGCTCCTGCATCGCCTTCACCGCCGAAGCGGGCAATAAAAAAGGGGCTCGACGGCCCCTTTTCGAAGATATTTCGATCTCTCTACTTGCTCGAGTACGATAGCTCTTTCCCGATGCTGATTTCCCCGTTGTCGATTCGAATGTTGAACCCGCACTCCGGATTATTGCATACCCACGCCTTGTAGCGGATGGGCGCACCGTCTCTCCCGTAATCCGACATGGGGAGAAGAATCCCTTTGTTGCACTTCAGGCAGCCTGTAAAATGTTCCGTCATATTCCCCCGCGGTTCCTCCCCTGCGAACCGGCTGTCTCACCTCCATCTCCACAGAAAACCCGACCGTAACCACTGTTCGCGTCTTTTGAAGCTTCCACATACTCCGCATTCTCTGGTATGCTGTCAAGCGAAAAAGGAGTACGGCCGTGCGGCAGAAAAAACACTCGTTTCTCCTCGACCGCATGCTCGGTAAGCTGTGCGTCAAGCTGCGGATGCTCGGCGTGGACGCGAAGCTCAACCCCGAGGGAGAGTCGGGACGTTTTCTCGTCAACGCGACGAAGGAAGGGAGAACGGCCGTCACGCGCGCGCGAAGTCAAGGAGACCGCCCCGGACCGAGGCCCGTGATCCTCTCCTCCTCCGATACAGCCGGACAGATCGCCGAGCTCTTCGACGCGCTCGGCGAAGCTCCCCGTTTCGAACCGTTTACGCGGTGTCTCGAATGCAACGTGCTTCTCGTCGAGGCGCCGGAGGAAGCCGTGAAGGGGCGCATCCCGCCGAACGTCGAAAAGAGCTTCCATCGCTTTCACGGCTGTCCCTCGTGCGGACGGGTCTACTGGGAGGGAAGCCATTTCCAGGCGATGACGGACGAGGTCAAGAAGATCGAGACAAGACTCGGGAGGAATGAATGGAACGAGAACGCTGGGGAACCAAGATCGGTTTGATTCTCGCGCTCGCGGGAAACGCTGTCGGCCTCGGCAACTTTCTGCGATTCCCCGTGCAGGCGGCGGGCAACGGCGGCGGCGCCTTCATGATCCCCTACTTCATCGCGCTCATTCTCGTCGGGATCCCTCTCATGTGGACGGAGCTCGCGATGGGACGCTTCGGCGGCAATCAGGGGCACGGTACGATGCCGGGGATATTCCAGCTCCTCTGGCGCCATCCCGCCGCGAAGTACTTCGGCGTCATCGGCCTTCTTCTGCCCATAACGATCTTCATCTACTACGTGGTCGTCGAGTCGTGGACCCTCGGATTCTCCTTTTTCTCCCTCATCGGAAAATACAACGGCGCGACGACGCAGGAGGCGATGGGAGGATTTCTGCAGGGGTACCAGGGAATCGCGCGCAACAGCTATTTCAACGGAATTTACTGGGCCTACTTCTTCTTCATCGCGACGGCGGCGGTCAATTATCTCGTGCTGCGGCGCGGCATCCGGGGCGGCATCGAAAAGCTCGCCAACATCGGCATGCCGCTCCTCATCGTCATGGCGATCATCCTCGTCGTGCGCGTCCTGACCCTCGGCACCCCCGATCCCTCGAAGCCGGACCAGAGCGTTCTGAACGGCCTCGGCTTCATCTGGAACCCCGATCTCGGAGCGCTGAGAAATCCGAAGGTCTGGCTCGCGGCGGCGGGACAAATATTCTTCACGCTGAGCGTCGGCTTCGGCGCCATCCAGGCGTACGCGAGCTATCTCGGGAAGAACGACGACGTGGCGCTCGCGGGAATCGCCACGGTGAGCACGAACGAGTTCTGCGAGGTCATCTGCGGCGGAACGATCGCGATTCCGATCGCGTGCGCGTTCTTCGGCATCGCGGCGACGCAGGCGATCGCGCAGGGAGGCTCATTCAACCTCGCCTTCCAGTCGATGCCGATCGTCTTTCAGCACCTGCCCCTGGGGAATATTTTCGGATTCATGTGGTTCTTCCTCCTCTTTATCGCCGGGGTCACGTCCTCCGTCGCGCTGGCGCTGCCGGCCGTCACGTTTTTCATGGACGAGCTGGGATGGACCAGAAAGAAGGCGGTAAACGTGATATCGATCTTCACGTTCGCCGCGTCCAACCTCGTCATATTCTTCCTCGTCCACGGATTCATGGACGAGCTCGATTTCTGGGCGGGGACGTTCGGCGTGGTGCTGCTCGCGCTCATCGAGATCGTCGTCTTCTTCTGGGTATTCGGAAAAGAAAAGGCGTGGGAGGAGATCACGAGAGGCGCCGAGATGAAGGTGCCGCCTGTTTTTAAATTCATCATGAAATACGTCACCCCGCTCTTCCTCGTCACTATCCTCGCCTTCTGGGCGAAGACCGATATGATAAAGGTCCTGAGAATGGAGGCGGTTTCGCCCGAGAATCGTCCCTACGTGTGGGGAGCGCGGGTTCTCATGCTCGCGATACTCGCGGGCTTCGCGATACTCGTCGCGATCGCTTCGCGGAGGGGCGGCTTTTCGAAGGAAAGGAACACCGCATGACGACGAGCGGCTACATTTTTCTCGTCATCGGATGGGGGATCGTGCTTGGCCTCGTGACGTTCGCGATGACGAGGCTTTTCCGGCGCACGAAGAGATAACCGCTCCGTCGGGGCGCGAGCGCACGGACGAATCTCCGTTTTCGCCTCCCTACGCGATGCCGAGTTTCGCGCCCCGGCGAACGACGAGCCCGTCGCGCACGAGTCCCGGAACGATCGCGCGGACCCGCGAGACGCGCAGCCCGGTCGACTTCGCGAGCTCCGCATCGCTCATTCGGCGCTCCGCGAGCGAGCGCACGATGCGGCCTCGCGCCTGCCGATCCGATCCCTCGAACCTGGCCTGCTTCGTGTGATGCGCGCTCCTTCGAGAAGGATTGGGGCGGCTCTTCTTGAGCATGACGCCGTAATCCATGAGTGCGTAGAACCACCGGCGCGGGTTCTTTGCGTCGAGTGTCCGCTCGATGAGCGGAAGAATCTCCGCGTCGGCGACCCTCTTCCTCCGTGGAAAGAAATGGTGAATATATACGGCGCGGATGTTCGTTTCGATGAACGCGCGCGGTTCGTTGAACGCGAAATTCATGATCTCCGCCGCGGTCGCCGGGCCGACGCCCGGCAGGGCGCGGAGATCGTCGAAGCCGCGGGGCAGCCGCCCGTCGAATTGCGAAACGACGATGCGCGCCGCCTCGCGGAGATTGAGCGCCCGCCGATTGTAACCGAGCCCGCTCCACGCCAGGAGAACGGCGCGGAGCGGAGCGCGGGCGAGAGAGGCGAAATCGGGAAAACGCTCGATGAAGGGCTCATATTTCCCGGCGACGCGCGCGACCTGCGTCTGCTGGAGCATGAACTCGGAGACGAGGATGCAGTACGGATCCCTCGTCCTCCGCCACGGCAAGTGGCGCCTTCCGTGCGCGCGGTAATGCGCGCGAATCATCGCCTGGAATTCTCCGATCTCACGGGGAGCGAAAGGTTTCATCGGGTGTTCAACCGTTCGCGCACCGCGGTGCTTTCGAGCTCGCGCAGCGCGTCCGCGGCGATCCATCGAGCGGATTTCGACTCGATCTTCCGTATTCGTTTCGCCGCGGCGATCGCATTTCCGTTCAACGCGCGATTTCGTTTGCCGATCTGGCGGAGCGCCCAGTTGACCGCCTTCTTCACGAAGTTGCGCTCGTCCGCGGACTCACGTTCGATCAGCGGAAAAAATTTCCTGAAGCGCTCGTCGGGAGCCTTCTTGTCGTGCACGGCGAGCGCCGCCATGAGAACGAAGCCGGCGCGTTTCACGAACTCCCCGGAGCGCGCGCTCCACGCGACCGCCTTGTCCCAGGCAAATGGGGTTCGGTCGAAGAGATTGCTGCACGCGCCGTCGCACACGTCCCATGAGTCGAAATCCTTGACCCAGCGCTCGAGCTGGGCCGCAGTGACCATAGCGGGATCGTCCACCAACCCCGCGAGGATCCGCGCCTCGTGGACACTCGACGCCCAGAGCTCGCGGGCGAGCGCGTGGTCCTTGCCGATCCGTTTCGCCATCGCGCGCAGGCACGGAATCGAGACGCCGAGCGTATTCTTCGAATTGATCCCGTACCGCGCCATGCCGGCGACGTTCGCGGGGTTGGCGAGCGATTCGAGCTCCGCGACGATCTCCGCACAGGTTGCCCGTCCCGCGCGGCACGTCGATCGCCCAGCGCGCTTCGCCCCTCCGCGAGCCCGAGGGCGAACTCGCGCATGCCGAACCATTACCGCCTCCTCGCGAGAAGCCAGTAGAGGAGAAAGAGCGATCCCGAGAACGGGAACAGCATGAATATCCGACCCATCCCCATGTCGCCCGACGCGGCGTACTCCGACGCCATGAAGGCAAGGAATCCGCCGATTATGAGTATCGCCCCGGCGAGCTCGCGCCACCATCCGACGACGAGCCCGGCACTCATGATGACGAACAGTATTGCGGAAACAATCTCCCCCCGGGAAAACGTCCGCACATCCGGCAACCCTTTCCCGATGACCACCATGAAAACGAGAATGAGAAGTCCGAAGGAGACCATTCGCGCTATCGACCGGACCAGATAGAGCAGGCTGATTTTCGTGAATGGGGATAATGGCATGTCCCGGCCTCCTTCACTGTCCTCCCGGGGATTCTACCGTCTTCGCGGCGCCGCGCTCGATGACCCGCGCCGGAACGCCGACCACGGTGCGGCCCGGCGGCACATCCTTCACGACGACCGCTCCGGCGCCGACGACGGCTCCGTCCCCGATCGTGATATCGCCGATGACGATGGCGCCCGCCTTGACGGAGACGTTGTTCCCCAGCGTCGGGCAATCGTCGACGCTCGAGAACCCGATCGTCACCTGCTGATTCACCCAGCAATTCTCGCCGAGGCTCTTCGCCGCGATGATCGTGCTGAAACCGTGCTGGATGAACAGGCCGGGGCCGATCGAAGGCGTCTCGATGTAGAGGCTCTCGAGCGGCCGGTAACAGCATTTCGCAAGATTTAGGAGCACCTTGATCCCGAGCCGCCGCTCCTTCGCGACGCGATAATGGAATAGCGTACGGAATTCCGGGTACCGCGCGATGAGCTGAACGAGCCCGCTCTCCGGCGCAACGCCCGATCCGCTCCCCCAGCCGAGAATCCCGGTCCAGCGGCCGATATCCTTTTTGATGATTTCACGCTCGGACGAGACGCGGAAGAGCCACGCATGAAAACAGGCCCTCGCGCTCTGCAGAGCGCGGTACAGGGCCAAGCTCGAACCCGGATAGTCTTCCATAGGCCCAATCTAGCTGAAAACGGGGCTGTTGACAATCACGGAAGGGACATTTCTCTCGCGACGCGCACGAGACTCCGGAGAAGTCTGATGACGGTCACAACTATGAGGAAGAGTATGAACCCTCCTCCGACAACGCTCAGATCGATTCCGGGGACGGTTTTGTACTCCGGTTTTATCGGACTGTTCCATATGATCCAGAGGATCAGCAGCGCGATCGTATTCTGGACGAGCGTAACCCACGCCGTATTGAAGAGAAACCGAATCCAGTACCCGATGATGTCGCACGCGAGAGCGGCGAGCAACAGTATCGAGAAGAACACGGACGCGGCGGGATTGAGAAGCGTCTCGGGGCGGCTACCATTGACGGTATAGAAAAATAGCGTGTGGTACCGCACAAAAACATAGAGGAGTATCCCGAAAATCACTATGAGCATCGCGAGCACCGCGGGCCGGGGCTTCTTGAGCCCCGATTCCCCCCGGCGCGCGAGGCGGACTCCGAACCAGGGCAGCCGCACGTCCCCCTTTCGCTGCGTCACGAGATAGAGTATCAGCGCGACGACGCCGAAATCGTACACGAGCGCCATGAAGAGATAGAGAACCGCCCAGAACGCGCTCATCTTCGGAATGAAGAAGAAGGGAATCGCGATGATGCTCGTACGGAAGGAGACCGCGAGGACGGTGAGAACGAAATGGATCGCGAAGAGCATCGCCGTATAGCGGAACAGGTATTTTCTGAACGTGGGGGATATGATTTCGTCCCCGTCCATGTACTTGGCGGCGACATCCCGGGGCCGTCCGTAGCCGGCGATCGTTTTGTCGAGCGAATCCGCCGTGAAGCCTCCCGATTCGCGTTCCGCCTTTTCGAGAATATGGCTCCTGATCTCCGCGAGGATTTCGCCGGCCCCCTGCTTGACCGCCAGGTAGTGGCTGATTTCCTTGAGATACTTTTCGAGGTTCTCATGCATGGCGATTCGCCTCCTTCATCTTGTTCAATATCTCGCTCTGCCCGTCCCAGATCGCGAGTGCCCGCGCGCGCACCGATAATCCCATGTCGGTGATGATGTAATATTTCTTCGGCCTGTCCTCCCCCACGTCCCATTCGCTCTTTATCCAACCGTTCTTCTCGAGGCGCCTGAGGAGCGGGTAGAGCGTATTCTCTTCGACGGCGTAGCCCGTCTGCTCGAAGAGCTTGATCATCCCATAGCCGTACATCTTCCGCTCGAGCGCAACAAGCGCGAGAACCTGGAGGAAGCCCCGGTTCAATTCCGTTTCGAAAGAGCCGAATTCCACATCCACTGTCGCCACCCGCCTTCCAGGGAACCTGCCCGGTCTTATTGCCCTCTGCGGCCGAATCGTATCATCGTCCCTGAATACTGTACGACTACATGATACTGTATGTTGCACAGTATTGCAAAAAATTTATGCAATTAGCTGGATATTATTTTATTTCAATAAGTTGGCTGGCTATTTTCTTAGGCTTTGAATGAACGACACGTCGATCCAATATATATCGGCGAGCCCGTTCTGCGGGCGGCCGTAGAAATCCCTTATCCCGCGCGCGGTCAGAGCGCCCGGAGCGTTCGCGTCGATATCCTTGTCGTTCGTCGACGCGAAGAAGAAGTATTTGCCGTCGGAGCTGATCGACGGGGAGAGCGCCTGCGCCCCGGGGAAATTTACCTTCGCCCCGAGATTGACGCCATCGCTCCACGTATCGTCCGGGTTTCGGAAAAAGACGTAGTAATGCGGAAGACCCTTGGTAATGCTGTCATCGCGACCCGTGACGCACGCGACAAGAAAGCTCTCGTCCGGGTCGATACAGGCGTTGAAGACGCTTCCCGTTCCGTTCACCGCGGGCGGAAGCATTTCCGCCTCCGCGTATGCGCCACTGACGAGGCGCGCGCGATAGATGTTGCTCTTCTCCTCCCCTTTTTTCTGCCTCGTGAAGTATATGGTTCCGTCGCGCGTGACGGAGGGGAAATACTCCTCGTCATCCGTGCTGATGGGCGGGCCGACGATAAAGGGCTCGCCCCACGAACCGTCTTCCCCACGGTCGACTGCCCAGATATTCTGATACGCCCATCCCGGTTTCGGCTCCTGCCCCGCCGGCGGGCGGGTGCAGAGGAAATAGAGCCGTTTCCCGTCACTCGCCATCGTCGGCTCGAAATAGTAACTGGAGAGGTCGCGGGCGAACGAAGCGATCTCCGGCTCGGTCCACACTCCGTTCACGACGTGCGTATACATGATCGTGACGTGCTTGCCGAAAACGAGGCCGCAGAAAATCTCCGTTCCGTCCGGCGAGACCGCGAGATCCCGCTCATAGAAGCCGGTCGACACGATGCCCGGCGCGAAGAGCGCGGGCTCCGCCGCCGGTGGAGCCTGCCCGAGGTATGCGCCGCGGAGCGTCGGAACTTCGGTCTTTTCGCCGCAGCCAAAGAGCAGGGCGCCGAGAAGCAGAATTGCAGGAACCGGGCAGCTCTTCTTTATAGAATGAATTTTGCGATTCCAGTTCATCGTCGTCTCCCGCATTATTTTTCTCCGTCGTTCTTTCGAACCGGTTTCGAATATATCGCCGCTGAAGTTACTCTACACACGGTATCCGGCGAAGTGCCAAAAATGTGGATTTTGCCGCCGGAACCTATTTAATTGAGAAGCGTATACAGACCATACTTATTTCAATCGAGATGCGATATTCATCGCTGGAGGGACAATGACGCAAAAGGGGACTTTCATTCTCGCGGCGGCGCTCGTTGCTTTCGCCGTTCTCGTTCTTCAGCCCTGCTTCGCGGCGGCCCAGATCGCGCCCGAGACGAGACAGCTCAACATCGATTCATTCGAGTTTGTCTGGAAAACGATTCACAACCAGCATTTCGATCCGACCTTCGGCGGCCTCGACTGGCAGGCCGTGCACGACGAGCTGCGCCCGAAGGTGGAGAACGCGCAGAGCATCGACGAAGCACGGGGCGCCATGATCGACATGATCTCCCGCCTGCACCAGAGCCACTTCGCCATCATCCCCGCCGACGTATACGAGAATATCGAGGCGCCGGCCGGGAAGGGAGACCGAGGCGGTTCGACCGGCCTCGAGATTCGAGTCATCGGCGGGAAAGCGATCGTGACGTCGATCAAGCCCGGGATGCCCGCGGAAAGGGCAGGTGTCCGGCGCGGCTGGGAAATACGCTCGGTCAAGGGAGAAGAAATCCCACCGCTCTTCCCCCCCATCGAGAAAGAATTCGAGATGAACCCGAGGAGAGACTTCTATCTATCGTATGCCGTGCGAACGAGGATGGGTGGCGCAATCGGAGACACCCTGGCCGCAGTCTTCATTGACGATGGGGACCGGCCGACGGGAAAAACGATGATCCTCGAGGAGCCGAAAGGCAAGAAGGTCATCTTCGGCAATTTTCCGGCGTTCTACCTCACCTTCAGAACCGACACGCTTCAGGACGGCATCGGATATTTCACCTTCAGCACCTTCTTCGATCCGGTGACGCTCATGCCGGCCTTCGGAAACGCGATGCAGTCCTTCATGCAGGCTCCGGGAATGATCATTGATGTGCGCGGGAATCCGGGCGGGATCGCGGGGATGGGTATGGGTATGGCCGGCTGGTTCGTCGAAGAGAAGAACGTCGCCATGGGAACGATACGAACGCGCGGCGACACGCTGAAGCTCGTCATCAACCCTCGCGCGCGCGTCTATCGAGGACCGGTCGCCATCCTTGTCGACGGCCTGTCGGGCTCGTCGTCCGAGATGTTCGCGGGGGGCGTGCAGGGTCTCCCGCGGGTCCGCATATTCGGATCGAGGACGGCAGGCGCGACTCTACCCTCGCTGGCGGAGCGCCTCCCGAACGGAGACGGTTTCCAGTATGCATTCGCCTCATATATATCGAGAATCGGCGTCGAGCTCGAAGGTGAGGGGGTGAAACCGGACGTCGAAATCCGCCCGACCCGCGAGGCGCTTCTTGGAGGAAGGGATCCCGCGATCGAAGCGGCTGTTGACTGGATACGCGATCAGCGTTATAAAGGCAATTGATTCCAAAACGTCCTGACATTGGAGGTGCGATGGTATGACACAGCGGATACGCAAGACGGCCGCGACGTTTGCGGTAGCGGCGCTCGCAATTCTCGTCGTCGTGCTCGACGCGCAGGTTTCGAACGCCCAGAAGCCGGCCAAGACCCCCACCGCGGAAAAGATCCTCGACCGGTTCGTGGAGGCTACGGGCGGCATCAAGGCGTATGACAAGCTCAACAGCAGCGTCGTGAAAGGGTCCCTCGAGATCCCCGCGGCCGGGATCACGCTCGACATCACCGTCTATTCGGCGCGGCCGAACAAGCTCTATTCGAAAGCGGAGTCTCCCGCGATCGGCTCATTCGAGAGCGGTACGGACGGCACGATCTGCTGGGAAAATTCAACGATGCAGGGAGCGCGGATTCTCGAAGGACCCGAGCTCGCCGAGAAACTGCGCGAATCGAAGTTCGAGAGCATGGCGTACTGGCGCGGGCTCTACGATACGATAACGGTCGCCGGTATCGATACGGTTGCGGGCAGCCCCTGCTACAAGGTGGTATTGAAGGCGAAAGAAGGCAAGCCGCGCACCTATTTTTTCGATCAGAAATCGGGACTCCTCGTGAAAAGCCTGAGCATCGTTCAGAGCCAGATGGGCGACATTCCCGTCGAGGCATTCCCCTCCGATTACCGGAAAGAGGGGGATATCCTCGTCTCGTACAAAACGACCATGAAGCTCATGTCGCAGGAGCGTGTCATGACGATCACGAGTGTCGCATACAACACCGCGATACCGGACAGCGTCTTCGCGGTCCCGGCGGCAATTCAGGAACTTCTGAAGAAGTAATAGGGACGGGGCCCGGCCCCGGAGAATCGACAATCGCGAAAGCCGCGCCCGGCCCCGAGCCGGCGCGGCTTTTTCATCGCCGGTTCGCCCACCGGTATGAAGCCAGGAATCCGAGTCGCGCGATATCGGCGAGGATGTCGGGATTGATGCGGTAAATCGTGTCCCCCGTCTCGTGGTACGCGAGGTGCGGGCCATTCGAGAAGCACGCGACGCACGGCGCGCCTTTCAGAAAGAACGGGGCGAAATCGCTCGAACGCACGCCGACGTGCTTGATCTCCCATTTTTTCCGCAGGGTTCCGACTCGGGCGTCGGCATCCTCGAGAGCCGCGAGCAATTCGGGCGGCTCCGGCGTGTATCCGCAGCTCGCGCCATCCCCTTCGCCGACCATGTCGAAGTTGAACATGCCCGCGATCTTCGTGAAACGCGCGGGGAAATGCTCCGCGAGGTAGTTCGCGCCGATGAGCCCCTGCTCCTCCCCTCCGAAGAGAACGAACACCACGGAGCGCTTCGGTTTCGTTTTGAGCGCGGCATACGCCTCCGCGATCTCCATGACGACCGCGGAGCCGCTCGCGTTGTCGTTCGCGCCCGGGAAGATCATGCCCATGTGGCTTCCGCAATGGTCGAAATGCCCGCCGATCACGACGCATTCGCCTTTCAGTTTCGGGTCGGAACCTTCGATGAGCCCGGCGACGTTGTATCCGACGCCGTCCGGAAAATGCCGCGACGCCGCGCGGTAACGCACACGCGAGCCCAGAGAGAACGAAGCCGGTTTCTTGCTCTCGCCGAGACCCTTCTTGATCGCGTCGCACGTGAGCCCCTTTTCGGCGAAGAGCGAATCCGCGACCGGCTCGCCGATCATGGCGGGCATGAACCCCTCGATCCAGTCTCCGTTCGGATGGGCGTTCGGCTTGTCATAGATGTAGATGATCCCGAGTGCGCCCTTCTCTTTCACCGTTCGCATTCGGGTCCGGTGCTGATCGTACTCCTCGAACGCCTCGTTCTCGTTGTCCGGCGTGCCTCGGAAACAGAGCACAAACCTGCCGGCGGGATCGATGCCCGCATAATCGTCGTACCCGAGAGCCGGCGCGCTGATGCCCCATCCGGCGAAGACGACGCCCGCGGTCGTATCTCCGCTCGCCACGAAGAGGAGCGGCATAAAATCTTCGGGCGCCTTGAGCTTCCATGACTTCGGCTGCCCCTGTTCCGGAATGCCCACGCCCCCCGATGGACACGCATCCGCAGCCGGGGATAGAAGCGTCATCTCCGCCTCGTCGACGATCGTATAGGGAGAGGGAAAAGGCTGCAGATACCCTTCCTTCGTATCGAGCGGGTCGAGTCCCCAT
>JBAZPL010000043.1:0-15967 GCA_041648155.1 Candidatus Krumholzibacteriia bacterium | reverse complement strand
CGGCCCCCCGGCCCGGAAGAAGTCGAGGAGCTTCTTCCTCATCGTATATTCCTGCCGCGCGATCTGGCGCCGTTCCCCCTTGATCGCCGCGCTCTCCGGGAATCTCTTCTCCGCGTTTTCAGACACCGGCCGCCTCCCGCGCAAACGCGTCGATCATCGCCGTGATCTGGTCGTCCGTGGAGCCCTTGAGCTGCGTGGCGTCCTTCGGGCACACGGGCACGCAGGCGCCGCATCCCTTGCAGAGAACGTCGACGACGCGGGCGACTTCCTTGTCGCCGTACGGTATCTTCTCGATGGCCGAATAGGGGCACGCCTTCTCGCATTCGCCGCACCACGCGCAGCGGTCGTTCATCACGTACGCGACGAACGGCTGGAGATCGACGTAGCCTTTGACGAGGAGGGCGGCGGCCTTCGAGACGGCCGAGAGGGAGGCGACGATGCTCTCGGTCGAGTTCTTGGGGCCCTGGCATGTCCCGGCTATGTAAACGCCGTCGATCACCGTCTCGACGGGCCGGAGCTTCGCGTGAATCTCGTTGTAGAACCGGTCGGAGCCGATGGGGAGCTTGAGCGTCGTCGTGAGACCGTCGTTCTTTCGCGGCACCATGCCGGTCGCGAGCACGACGAGGTCGGCCTCGATCTCGATCTCCGCTCCTCCGGTCAGAAGATCCTTCACCGTGACGACGAATGCGCCGTTCTCCCCTCGGACCTTCGGCGGATCGGTCTCGCTGAACCGCGCGAAGATCGCGCCCGCCTTCGCCGCGTCTTCGTAGAGGAGCTCGAATTTGCCGTAGGTTCGAATGTCCCGATAGAAGTGCGCTGCTCGGAGCCCGGGGAACCTTCTCTGCGCGACGAGGGACGCGTGCACGGCCGCGTTGCAGCAGTAGCGCGAGCAATAGAGATTCGCGTTTTCGACGACGGCTCCCTGCCTGCTCCCCACGCAGTAGATGAACGCGATCGTCTTTATTTCCCTGCCGCGGTGCTCGAGCTTCCCGTTCGCGCGGCCGATCATCTTTTCGAACTCGTCGAGGGTGACGACGCCGTCGAGGCCGAAGCCGTATTCATCCCGCTTCGGATTGTAGACGTCGAAGCCCGTCGCGACGATGATGGCGCCGACGTTGAGGCTTATCGTCTCTTCCCGGCGCGCGGTGCCCATGTCGACGCCCGCGGCGCCCGCGGCGATTCCCGCGGCGACGGCGACGCCCGGGCCGATCCGGATCTTCACCTCGAAATCGCCGATGTGCCCCTGCTTCTCGACGAGCTCGGCGCTCGTAAAGAGCATGACATTGCTCCGCTTCCTGATTTCGCCGAGGAGCCCCGCGATGATTTCGCTGCCCTTTTTCCCCGCCGGGTACATCTCGCCGAGATCGCCGACGTGGCCGCCGGCTGCGGGCGAGCGCTCGATCAGAAACACCTCGACGCCGAGATCGGCGCTCTCGATGGCGGCCCGCATACCGGCGATTCCCGCGCCGATGACGAGCGCTTTCTTCACCGACGTCACACGGATCGGCTCGAGCGGCTCCGCGCGAAGCGCCTTCTCGATCCCGCCGCGCACGAGGCCGATCGCCTTGCGGGTGGCGCCCTCCTTGTCGTCCGAGTGCGCCCACGAGCACTGCTCCCTGATGTTGACCTGCACATACTGGAAGGGATTCATGCCCGAGCGCTTCGCGACGCTGCGGAAGGTCATGAGATGAAGCTTCGGCGAGCACGAGGCGACGACCACGCGATCGAGCTTATGCTCGGCGACGTCCTTCATCATCTCCTGCTGCGAAGCGTCGGAGCAGGTGAAGAGCGAGGTCCTCGCGACCTTGACGCCGAGCTCCTTTTCGACGGCCTCGCGGACCTTGTCGACGTCGACGTAGTCGGCGATGTTGCCGCCGCAGTGGCAAATATAGACGCCTATCTTCTTCCCTTCTTCGGTCATCGTTTCCTCTTGAGGCCTTCGATATAGGACGCGGCCTGGGCCGCCGCCGCGCCCGAGTGGAGAATCGTGTCCGGTATGTCCATCGGGCCGGTCGCCGCGCCGGCGGCGAAGACCCCCTCAATGCTCGTCTTCGCGGGATTCACATGCTCCTCGGGCTCACGCACGAAGAGCGTGTCGTCCACGTCGAGCGCCGCTCCGTCGAAGAGGCGCATGAATTCTGGATTCGGCGTGAAGCCGACGGAGAGAACGACGAGATCGTGCTCCGCCTCGCGGATCGCGCCGCCGCCGTCGATGTCCTCGTAACGAAGGACGAGGTTCCCGCCCTCTTTCTCCGTGATCTTCGCGACCTTCCCCTTCACGAAGCGCACGCCCATCGCCTTCGTCTGCTCGTAGAACTCGTCGTATCCCTTGCCGAAGGCGCGGATGTCGATGTAGTACATCGTGATGTCCGCGACGGGGAGCGCTCCGAGGAGAAGCTGCGCCTGCTTGATCGAGTACATGCAGCAGACGCGGGAGCATATGGGATTCCCCACCGTGCGGTCGCGCGAACCCGCGCAGAATACGTAGGCGATATTGACCGGCTTCTTGCCGTCGCCGGGCCTGAGAACGTAGTTAAACGGTCTCGTCGGGGCGACGAGCCGGTCCATCTGCATCGCCGTGATGACGTTTCGGTATTTGCCGAAGCCGTAGCGCTCCATGAGCTCGCCGGGAAATAATTTGAACCCCGTCGAAACGACGACCGAGCCCACCTCGACCTCTTTCTCCTCCGCGCGCATGTCGAAGTCGACCGCGCCCGCGGGGCAGACGGCCTTGCACTGGTGGCATTCGCTGCAGATGCCGCAGTTGAGGCAGTTCGAAGCGCTCGCGAGGGCTTCGTCCTCGGTGAGAGGCTCCTGCACCTCGCCGAAATCATCCACGCGAAGGTGCGTCGGCCGCGCTCGCTTTTCGACGCGGATGGACGGATGCGCGATCTGGCGCGCGAGGACCGTTTCCTTGTCCATGGCGGGCAACCTCGGCTCGAACTCGGCACCCTCGAGGACCTCCCCCCGCAGCCAACGATCGATATAGAATGCCGCGCGCTTTCCCTGCGCGATCGCTTTCACGATCATCGAGGGCCCCGTGACCGCTTCGCCGCCGGCGAAGATTCCCGGAACGTTCGTCATGAGCGTCTGCTCGTCGGCCCTGATCGTCGTGTTCGCGTTGAGCTCGACCCCATCGGCGGCGAAGCCCGCGGTCGGCGACACCTGCCCGATTGAGACAAATATGACATCGGCGGGGAGCACCCTGACCGAGCGCTCGTCGAATCTCGGAGCGAACGCCCCGCGCTCGTCGAAAACCGACGCGCACCGCTTCGTTTCGATCCCCGACACGGCCCCGTCCGTGATGACGACGCGCTTCGGACCGAGGCCGTTGTGGAGCACGATCCCCTCTTCGAGGGCTTCGTGGATCTCCTCTTTAGCAGCGGGCATCTCGCGGCGTTTCTCGAGGCACATGAGGTGCACCTCGCGCGCGTGCAGCCGCCTGGCCGTCCGCGCGACGTCGATCGCGACGTTGCCGCCCCCGACGACGAGGACGCGCTTGCCCGCGAGGTCGACCTTCGCCCCGATCGCAACGTCGGCGAGGAGCGCGATGCCGCTCATGACGCCGGGGTGCTCCTCTCCCTCAACGCGCAGCTTCTTGGGGATGGGAGCGCCGACCGACACGAATGTCGCGTCGAACCCGTCGGCGCGGAGCTTCGAGAGCGATTCGACCGCCGTGCCGGTTCGTATCTCGACGCCGAGCGCCTTCACGTTCTTGACGTCCCGTTCGACGACGCCCTTCGGCAGGCGGTAGGGCGGGAGCCCCGTGCGCAACATTCCGCCGGCCTCGGCGCCCTCTTCGAAGATCACGACGCGGTGCCCCCTCTTCGCGAGGAAATACCCCGCCGTGAGACCCGACGGCCCCGACCCAACGATCGCCACCGATTTCCCGGTCTTGTCCGCAGGCGGGCCGTACTCGGGCTCGGGATGACGCTCGTAGTACCAGTCCGCGACGAATCGCTTGAGCAGCTTGATTTCCGGGGCGTCGCCTATTTTCTCTCTGGTGCACTCGGGCTGGCATGGCGCATAACAGGCTCGCCCCAGACTTCCGACGAGCGGCGCATCCTCCATGATCAGGTTGAACGCCTTCTCAAAGTCCCCCCGCCGCGCGAGCGATATGTATCCATTCGCCTTGATTCCTGCCGGGCATGTGTAGGTGCAAGGAGACGTTCCCTCGCGGTCGATGACCGCCTTCTTCGGCACGGCCTGCGGGAACGCGATGTATGCGGCGCGTCTCGATACGAGGTCGAAGTTGAAATTGTCCGGCACCGTGACCGAGCAGACCTTTTCGCAGTCCTGGCATCCCGTGCATTTGGCGAAGTCGACGAAGGTCGGCTTCTTCACGATCGTCGCCTTGAAGGTGCCGTTGTCGTTCCGGCGGATATTCCTGACCTCGCTGTAGACCTTGAGATCGATATTCGGATGGTTCGCGGCGAGCGCCATCTTCGGCGTCGAGATGCATGAGGCGCAGTCGAGCGTGGGAAACACCTTGCTCAGGAGAATCATTTTCCCCCCGACGCTCGGCTCCTTTTCGACGAGAAGCACGCGATACCCCATGTCGCCGAGATTGATCGCCGATTCCATGCCGGCGATCCCGCCGCCGATGACGAGCGCATCGTAATCCATCTACGCCGCCTTCTTCGCCGGGCCCATTTTTCTGAGCGCCTCGCTGAATTGCTTCATGTGTTTCTGGAACGATTCGGCGCACACCGAGCAGACCGCCGCCATCTTGACGCGCGCCGGGTCGAGCGACCGTTCCTTGAGCGCGGCCTGCGCCGCGGCGGCCGTCCTCGCCGTCCGCGCCGTGCAATCGCTCACGAGCGCGCAATCGCTTCCGTCCGCCGCGATGAACACGCCGTCGAAGCCGTTCTCGAGCGCGTGGACGATCCACGCCGGCTTTATGCCGCTCGAGCACGGTATCGCGATGACGAAGACCGTCGAGGGATAGTGCATCTTGTTCCGGCCGGCGAGATCGATTCCCGGGTCGGAGACGTTATCGGTCGAGAATACGAGAATCCGCGGCTTGAATTCACTCATGCGAGATCTTCTCCATGCTCCGAATCAGGGCCGGTATGTGCGGATCCGCTATGGAATAGTGAACATGATTCCCGGCGCGTCGAGATTCGACGATTCCCTCGAGACGCATTCTCGCGAGGTGCTGCGATATGACGGGCTGAGGCGCTCCGCACGCGGCGCCGAGCTCGCTCACCGTCGATTCCCCGTCGCACAGGCAACAGAGCAGATAGAGGCGCTGCGGATGCGACAGCGTCTTGAAGATCGATGCGAGCCGGGCGCACCGTCTCTTTTCCGGAAGTCCCTTCTTCATGCCTACTTCGTCTTCTTCACGAACAATCTCCAGAAACCCGCGTCCTCGACCGTGCCGAGATGCTCGTATTGCATCTTCTTCGTCCACATCGGGATGTCGTTGTTCGTCCCCTCGTCCGAGGAGAGGACCTCCATGATCCCGCCGACGGGAAGGCCCGCCATCGCCTTCTTGGCCTCGAGCAGCGGCCCCGGACAGGCCATCCCGCGCGCGTCCACGACCTTGTCCGTCGTAAGCTTTTTCAGTTCCGCATCGTTCATCGCACCGCTCCTTGCATAGACCCTCCGCTTCCGGCCCGGCGCGGGCCGCCTCGCGCGCGACGCGCCGCCACAACATAAGATTATATGAATATTCTAATTATTTAATATTCCATTGTCAATAATTTTCGCGCATATTGACAGGGGCCGCATCATAGGCTACCTTCTGCGGAACGATGGAAGCGGAGGCACCGCGCGTGAAAACACATTCGAACGCTCACAACGCCGATCATCCGGGCGGGGACTACCGGAAATTCCTCGAGCGGTATCCGAAATACGAATCCACGTCGGTCATCGACGATATCCGCGCGAAGGATTTCACCCGTCTCGACGCCGGGGGGCACGTATACCTCGACTACACGGGGGGCGGGCTCTATGGCGAATCCCTCGTCAGGGACCACGCCGAGTTTCTTCTCGCGAACGTCCTCGGGAACCCGCATTCGACGAATCCGACCTCGGCGGTTTCCACCGACCACGTCGAGCGATGCCGCCACCGCGTCCTCGAGTTTTTCAACGCCTCCCCCGAGGAATACGTCCCCATTTTCACCGCGAACGCGACGCACGCGTGCAAGCTCGTCGGAGAGGGATATCCCTTCTGCCCCGGGGACATTCTTCTCCTCAGCTTCGACAATCACAATTCGGTGAACGGGCTGCGCGAGTACGACCGGGTCCGCGGCGCCGTCACGAAATACGTCCCCGTCATGCCTCCCGATCTCCGCATGCTCGACTGCATGCTCGAGAAGTACCTCGACGAGAGCCCGAAGATATGCAACCGGCTCTTCGCGTATCCCGCGCAGTCGAACTTCTCGGGCGTCCAGCACCCTCTCGAATGGATCGAGAAGGCTCACGAGAAGGGATGGGACGTTCTTCTCGACGCGGCGGCCTTCGTCCCGACGAACCGGCTCGACCTCGGCCGCTGGCATCCCGATTACACGGCCGTTTCATTCTACAAGATGTTCGGATATCCCACGGGCGTCGGCGCGCTCATCGCGCGCCGGGAGGCGCTCGAAAAGCTCCGGCGCCCCTGGTTCGCGGGCGGAACGATCACGATCGCGTCGGTGCAGGCCGATAGATACTTCCTCGCCAAAGGCGCCCAGGGCTTCGAGGACGGCACGCTCAACTATGCCTGCCTCCCCGCCATCGAGCGCGGCCTCGACTTTCTCGATTCCGTCGGGATGGACGTGATTCATGCGCGGGTCGCGAGCCTCGCCGGCTGGCTCATCGAACATATGGCCGCCCTCGAGCACGGAAACGGACGCCCGGTCCTCCGTATCTACGGCCCGACGGACATGGCGATGCGCGGAGCGACGATCGCGTTCAACGTCTATGACGCCGCGGGCGCGACGATCGACCATCTCACCGTGGAGGAGCGAGCGAACACGATGAACATCTCGCTTCGCACGGGTTGCTTCTGCAATCCCGGCGCCGGCGAGCTCGCTCTCGGCCTCTCGAAAGGCGAGATGATCCAGTGTCTCGACCACCCCGGCTCCCGCATGTCGCTCGGCGAATTCCGGCAGTGCATCGACGGAAAGAGCACGGGCGCCGTGCGCATCTCCCTCGGCCTCGTCTCGAACTTCGAGGACGTGAGCCGCTTCCTCCGCTTCATCGGCATGTTCCGCGAAGCCTGACCGCCGGCGATCCGGTCCGCCTGCTTATTCGTGCGGAAAATAGTCGGACGCCCCCGGGCTCGCAAGCCCGGAGGCGTCTCGAAAATGCGCAGCAAGGCGAGTAACGAAACGGAGAAAATCTACTTCTTGGATCCGGCCCAGTTATAGTTCAGCTTATAAACGTTGGGGGTGCATATATCGTTGCAGGATCCGTCCTTGATCTGATCCCTGTCCTTGATCTGATCCTTATCTTTGATCTGATCCTTGTCTCCATCCCCATTAAAGCTCACGATCGGGCCGAGCTTGCCGTAGCCGGTGCCGTCCTCGGGCCTGACGTAGTCGGGATCGAGGCAATTCGGAATGCCGTCCCCGTCGTCATCCCTGAGCCAACTGTAGAAATTGCCCGCCATCACGGACGAAGACGCGAGGACGAATATCGCGAGCATGACTGCTGCGACGGTGAAAATCTTACGCATATCGTTCCCTCCTCAAGCTAAAGAAAATTGCCTACTGCTCCTGCCATGAGTACTAGCACCGGAGATGCCATACGCGAGAATACGACGCAAAGTATTGTCATTATAATATTTACATGGTAGTAGCGCCGGGGCGCGACGGCCGGTGGTTGTACCGTACAGTACACTCACCGGTTCTAAGAGCACCGGCCCGTGCACCGCGAGCCGGGAGAGTCGCCTGCGGAGCGATCGGGATTTCCGTTCAGGGCAAGTCGCCGCCGCGTTGCATCCCGGTGAGAGATCCCAGAGCCCTGTCGATCTCCTTCAGAAGCTGCTCTTCCTTGGCGGCTGCGGCCCCCGCGCGGGCTTCCCGTAGATAGCGGAGCGCCTCGTCCCTTTTTCCGAGATTGAGAAGCGTGCCTCCGAGATAGTAGCGGATGAGGTAGGAATCGGGTTCTGCCTCGAGGGCCTTGCGCAGATGAGCCTCGGCTTCATCGTGGCGACGCTCCCGGCTCATGATGAGACCGATGTATTTATGCGCGTCGGCGTCGTCCGGTTCGAGCCGCAGCGTCTCCGAAAACTCCGCGAGAGCCTCGCGCGCGCGATTCTGCTTCATGAGCTCGAAACCGACGATCGTGTGCATCTCGGCCTCGTAATCGAATTTCTCGACCGCAAAGGGACCCGCGACGCTCGTCGCCGCGGCAATGGCGCATACCGCTCCCGCGATCATCGCCGCGCGCGGCCATCGATTCGCGCGAACGAGATCGACGCAATACAGCGCGCCCGCCGCAGCCGGGACGGCGAGCATCGGAACGACCGGGATCCGATACCGCCCCGATACGAATACGCCGATGATCGCTGCGGGATACAAGAGAAGGAATCCATAGACCGGAACCGGAATTCGTCTCGCGTACCGGACGATCCCCACGAGCGCGAGCGGCACAAGAATCCCGAAGGGGAATCCGAATGCGCCCGCCTTCCAGGTCAGTGCGGACAGGAGCCGCGAGTACCTCCGCGCGGCGTACATATCCTCGTTTCTCGGGAGCTCCCGCGAGCTGAAGAACTCCACGACCTTCCCCACAAGACCCTTCGCAAAATCCGCCGGCTGCGTCTTCACGTAGTCGAGGAAGAGCCGCGTGAAAACGTCCCGGTCCTCCGAATCGCCCAAGGAGCCTTTCACCGTCGGCATGCGCGTGAGCTCCCGCCACTCGGAGCCGGGCCGTATCATGATCGTCCTGTCCCGCTCGGGATTGTTTCCGATGTAGAGATTGATCGGCCCCGACTCGGAGAGAAAATTGAAATCGCCGGTAGCCCGGTAGCACAGCTGCGCGACCGGCATCGCAACGACGAGAAATCCCGCGAGCATCAGCCCTCCGCGCGCCGCGACGAGAGCCGGCCGCACGGGGCGAGCGCGCCAGGCGAACAGGAGCCATCCGCACGCGACGACGATATACGGGAGGAAGGTCGCCCTCGTCACGACGCTCAGGCCGCCGCACACGCCGACGAGCGCCGCGGTCCGCACACCTTTCGCATCCCGCGCCTTCAGAACGAGCAGAACGAGAACGACGGCCCACACCGCCGAAAGGCCCGTGTCAAGCAGCTCGGCGTCATAAAAAATGAGGGGGCCGTAGAGCGCCGCGATCGCTCCGGCGACGGCGCCCGTACGCCGGTCGAAGAGCCTTATGCCGAGCCGGTACACGAGCATGCAGAGGAGCGAACCGAGCAGGATCTGTATCAGCCGAGCCCACAGCATCGAACCGCCCGTGAAGAAATAGACGACCGCGAGAAAGAACGGATAGAGGAAACCCTGCCAGAAAAACCGCTGATAGAAGATCCCCTTTTCGACGAGGAGCCGGGCGTGCTGATCGTAGCTCGCCGAATCGATTACGGGCACGTGGAAGGTGGGGCTTTTCGCGATCTCGCCAAGATAGACGAGCCGCACGGCGAGAGCGAGCGCGAACACGATGAGCGCGGTCCGCCCGAGCCCGGCGCCGGAGACGCTTTCGCGCGCGGAAGCTTTACGCCTGGACGACGCCATGCGTCCTCGCCTCGAGCACGTCCCGCAGCTTGTCGCCGAGCTCGGAGATCCGATACGGTTTCTCGATGAAACCGGAGAGGCCTTTTCCGGCGAATCGCTTCGATATCTCATGCTCGCTGTAACCGCTCGACAGCATAACCTTCACGTCGCCGGAGATGCCGCGCAGCGCGGCGAGGGTCTCGATTCCATCCATGCGCGGCATCGTGAGATCGAGGATCACGCATGAAATCGTCCCGAGATGGGCACGAAAGATCTCGAGCGCTTCGGCTCCATTCGTGGCGATGAGCACGCTGAAACCGAGATGCTCGAGCATGCGTTTCGCGACGGCGCGCACCATTTCCTCGTCGTCGACGAGGAGCACCATTCCGCTCCCCTGCCAGCCGACGGACCGCGCGGGGCGTTCCTCAATATGTTCGACCGTGCTTGCCGACGCGGGGAAAATGAGTCGAAAAGCGGTGCCCCTCCCCTGTTCGCTGCGGATCCCGATCGCCCCGCCGTGCCCCCGCATGATGCCGAGAATGACGGGGAGCCCGAGCCCCCGTCCCGCTGACTTCGTCGTAAAGAATGGATCGTATATCTTCCTTTGCGTTTCCTCATCCATTCCGCATCCCGTATCGGCCACCTCGAGAAACACGTATCGGCCCTCGGGCAGCCGTTCACCATTGATCGTTCCGTTCAGGTACATGCGATCGCACTCCATCGTGCCGGCGGATACCGCGATCACGCCGCTCCCTTCCCCGAGCGCCTCGGAAGCGTTGATGATGAGGTTCATGATAACTTGCTGGATCTGGGAATCGTCCGCTTCGATCAGGGGCAGATCGGATGCACAATCGAGCCGCACCTCGGCTTTCTTTGAAATCGAAACGGCGATCATCCGCGCCGTCTCCTCGATCGCGCGCGAGAGACTGAGTGAACAGATCGCGAAACGTCCCTTCCCCGAATAGGCGAGAAGCTGCCTGCACAGGTCCGCGGCGCGTTTCGCGGCCCGCTCCACCTCGGCGAGACTCTCGCGCGCCGGAGCCTCCGGAGGCAGGCTCGCGACGGCGAATTCGAGATTCCCCTGAATCGCGAGGAGAATGTTGTTGAAATCGTGCGCGACGCCCCCCGCGAGCATGCCGAGGCTCTCGAGCTTCTGCGATTCCCTGATTTGCGCTTCGAAGAGCCGCCGCTCGTCCTCGGCGAGCTTACGCTCGGTTTGGTCCTGCACGCCGGCTATGGCGCCGACGATGACGCCGTTTTCGTCCGTTATCGGCGCCGTTTCGATGCGCGTGAAGATCCGTTTTCCGTCCTTGCGGATAAACTCGAAATCATGCTGCTCCCCGATGCCCCTCGACCGCCTATCGAGAAGCCGCTTGCATTCCTCTACGCCGCGCTCGTCCATGAACGAGAATAGGTGTTTCCCGAGCATCTCCTCGACCGTGTATCCGAGCATCTCGGCCATGCGCGGATTGACGAAAGTGGTTTGCGCACCGGAGTCGATCGTCCAGATTCCCTCCTGGAGCATCTCGATGAGCTGGCGGTATTTCTTCTCGCTCGCGCGCAGCGCATCCTCGCCGCGCCTTCGCTCGGTGATATCGAGCGCGGTGAACGTCACGCCGTGCGAGAGGTCTCCCGCGACGAGAGGCGCCGAGTTGAGATGGATATCGATCATGGCGCCGTCCTTGCGCCGCCAGCGCGTTTCGACGGACCCGGAGCCTTTCAGGGCTATCTGGCGGTACTTTTCATGGCCGACGAAATCGAATTCCTGATCGGTCGCGTACAGCATCCGCGCCGATTTTCCGACGAGCTCCTCCTTCGAGTACCCCGTCATCTCGCAGATCCTGTCGTTGACCTCGAGGATGATGCGTTCCGCCACGATGCCGATGCCGACGGGAGCGGCTCGAAAAAGGCTATCGAGCCTCGCCTGCCTCTCCCACAGGACGTCAGAGGCGCGCTTGCGCTCGGTGATGTCTCGCGATACGTTCGCGAAATAGAGCGGCGCGCCGCTGACCCGATCACAGATCGCGAACGCGAGCGTGTGCACGTCGGTGAGCTGTCCCGTCAGAACGTTCCGGCACTGCAGATCCCCCTCCCACCTTCCTCCCTTCAGGAGAGCCGGGATGATCCTGGACCGCACCAGATCCTTATAGGCCGGGGGTATGACGTCCCCTATCTGGAAATCATGCACGTTGCCGGGAGAAATACCGAGTATCTTCCCGCCCGCTTCGTTGAGGAAGATCATCTTTCCGTCGAGTGAGGCCAGATTGACGAGCTCGCTCGTGCAATGGACGACGGCGCTGAGCTTCTGGAGCTCCTCTTGCACCATTCTTCGCTCCGTTACGTCTTGGGCCGCGCCTACGATGGAGACGGTCTTTCCATTGTGCACGACCGGCGCCTCGTCGATCTCGAACCACACCCGGCGACCGTCCTTGGCGATGAGCTCGGCTTCGTACGGGGGTTGGCGCTCGCCCGTTTCGATGGCTCTCTGGGTAAGTTCGATGGCGCGCTTGTTCACCGGATGATCGGAAACATAATCTGTCCATCGCACGAGGGCTTCCTCCGGCTTGTAGCCGAGGAGCCTCTCGACCTGGGGGCTCACGTAGGTGAAGACATGGTCGCATGAATGCACGTAAAACACATCGGGGCCTTTTTCGACGAGATTCCGGAATCGCTCCTCGCTTTCCCGGAGCGCCTCCTCGGAGCGCTTGCGATCGCTGATGTCGATGACGACTCCCCGGGTACCGACGATTCGTCCGTCCCGCGCGATCGGAGAAGTGTAGATGATGGCCGGAAAGGTGCTCCCATCCTTGCGGAGCGCCATGTATTCGTTGCCCGGGGACCGCCCGCCGGCGATGATGTCTTGCACTGTCTTCTTGGCACGGGGCCTATCGGAGACGGCTATCGTATCGAACATGCGGATTCCCCGCTCCAGATCCTCGCGCGTATATCCGTAATAATCGAAGGCGGGCGAGTTCGCGAAGGTGATCCTACCTTCGGCATCGCATTCGAAGATCGCGAGGGGGAAAGTCTCTGCGATCCCTCTGAAATCTTCCTTTTCGCTCGCAGGGCACTCATCCGCCGTTTTCTCGGCGAATCCGCCGGATAAAGACGCATGGACGCTCCGGCGACGCTTCGCCGTCGGCAGTTTCCCTGCCGGCGTTCGGCGGTCCGCTCCTGTTTTCGTTTTCAGTTTTTTCATATGGTACGATACGCCCTGATACCTGCCTCTCATTATGAGCATATGAATCTCAATGTAAACCGTTTTTTCGAAACCGGGGGGCATCGAAGCGTCGGGATAAAATGGTAGGAGCCGGGCGCGGGCCCCGGCTCCACGATGGTATCCATTGAAAACGCTATCGAACGCGACTCACCGCGCGCTCGATAGCGACCACTCTTTGAAAATATCCATGATCGTCGTGCCCGCCTCGGTGCCCACACCCGTTATGCTGTAACCGCGGCTCTCGCCATGCCAATGATAGGGCACATACCCGATTTCCCCGGCGTTCGTCGCCCAGCCGTCGATGGGCTCAGTGGCGGCCCAGGTTGCCGGATTGATCAGAAGCGCTTCGCGCGGCAGAAGATCGGTAAGGGTCTCCCCGTACAAGTCCATGCCCCACGAGGTACCATCAGGATAGATACCATTATTGCGGGCTGCGAACTTTTCGACGGCGAGCTGCACTGTCCTGCAATGGGACATCACGATCGCGTCGATCGCGCCGATCGCGAGGTTCGTGACGACGACCTGCCTGATGTCATTCAAGAAGCCTGTTATGACATAGCCCGGAGGGACATACCGGCCGTCTCGAGGGCGATACTCGGGAATCGCCGCGTAGCCGATCTCGCCGGGGCGAGTGGCCGAATGGTTCACAGGGCTTTCGCGCGATCCCGTATACGGGTTCTCGAGCAAATGAGCCCGCGGGAGGAGATCGATGACGCTCCCGCCAGGGATTCTGTCCTTATCCACGGTTTCGGGATACAGTCCCTCGTTCTGCGCCGCGGACTCCTCTACGGCCTGCTTCAGCAAGAGGCAATTCAACCGCACCCTCGCTTCTTGAGGAGAGGTCGCCATCTCGATAAACTCCGAACCCTGTGCCGAGCCGGTGATTCTGTACCCGATATTCCATCCGCTAATCTGGATCGTTTCGTATGCCACTCCCGGCACGCACGCCGCCGTGCCCGGATAGAGACCGCCGTGTGTGTCCGGATACTCTTCGACGGAGCGCTGGAGCGTCCGGCAATCGGATGCGATAATCGCTTCCTCGCGCGAGTATCCGAGGTTCGACAGGGTGAATATCACGGAACCCGCGCCGTAGCCGGTCACGACATACCCGATCGGGACGTCGTTCTGCAGTATCGCCACATAGCCGATCTCGCCGGGTGAACGGGCGGTGCGACCTGGCGGGTATTGCGCGAGGCCCGTGTACGGATTGACAAGGGGGTTCGCCAGGTTGAGGTGCCACCAATACCGGCAGTCGATCTCGTACGGGTACTTATGATTGTTATCAAACATCTCTTCCGCCGCCTGCCGGACGATGAAGCAGTTCGCGATCACCTTCGCCTCTTCGGGCGAGCCGAGGTTCGAGAGCGTAGCGACGAGCGAATCCGCGCCGAAGCCGGTGACGACATAGCCGACGTTCCAATCCCCCTCGGCGACGGGGACGTAACCGACTTCGCCGGGGTTGCCGGCGACTCCGTTTACGGGCGCCGACGGGCTTCCGGTGAACGGATTCTCGAAATCACCCGCGGGCAGAAGCTCGATAACGGTATTCCCCGCAAGCGACGTATCCGCGTCCACGTTTTCAGGATAGACTCCGTCATTCTCCCCGGCGAACTGTTCTACGGCCGCCTGAAGCGTCGCGCAATTTGCCACGACGATCGACGCATCGGGCGTCTCTGGAACGGGTGTCGGCGTGTTAACGGAATTGTCTTCCCTGCTGCATCCGCCCGTTGCCAGATTTGCCAATAGAAGCAATATCAATACGTTTTTCATGTTAATCCCTCCAAAATACACATGAGCGAGTTCCCTTATACAGTGATTCAATGCATAGAGCAGGCCAAAGACGCCTTGCGAAAAAGCGTATAACCTGCTTAATTATAAGATGTTACGCGTGGTGCTTTTTCTGCCGCACTATTGACAAATAGTTATCAATTCGGTATAATGACACCACAAGAAGGGAACAGCTCATAGCTCGGCCGGCGCTTATTGTGGGATGTGCCGGCTTACCCCCAAATTCAGAGCGGATGCTTTCCCGGATTGATCGATGTGCGTCGAGCGGATAGGCGGGAGCGAACCTCCCGCCTATTCGTTTGTGGACCTCTAGAAGGCGTAGCCGACCGTGAGTCCCGGCCATATCCAGAAACCGCCACCGACGATGAGCCCGTACGCGCTTCCACGAAAAAGGAAGCCGCTTTCCGAGCGAAACTCGAATCCAAGCCCGGCGTAGCCATAGCTCGTGGAGCTGTTATCATCGAAGGGCCCCGATTGCGTGCTGGCGTTCAGAAACACGCCTCCCGCCGCGAGGTACAAAGAGCCGTCCTTCGGGATGATGTAGAATTTCCCGCCGACCGGAATAAAGATGACCGTTACATTATCGTCGCCGGTTCCGCCGCCGAGCGCGCCGAGACCCACTTCAATGCCTAACTCCTTAACGGGCGTATACTGGTAGTTGAAGCTGTAGAGAAGGGCTTTCCCCAAGAGCTCGATACCGACGTCGCTCTTCAGCTTCTCGCGAACTAGCTCCTGCGAAGCGGCGGGCACGGAAACAAGGCACAACGTCGTGCAGACGACCAGCAGCGAGCACGCGGTCAAGAAGCGCTGATTCATGCGAGACCTCCTTTAAGTGAGATATACCCTATCGACCGGTAATCAGAATGCCCGCCCCATGCTGATATTGTCAAAGCTTATCATGTGCAATCTATCCGCGTTTCTTCAGAAAGCTGTGCCGGTATCCATACATGAAGTACACGACCAGCCCCGCGGCGAGCCAGAGACCGAAGCGGATCCACGTGGCCCACGGAAGGCCCAGCATCAGGTAGATGCACATCGCCATTCCGAGGAGCGGTATCAGCGGCACGAGCGGCGTTCTGAACGTCCTCGGCCTGTCGGGTTCGGTGCGCCGCAGGATGAGGATCCCCGCGCATACCAGAACGAACGCGAAGAGCGTTCCGATGTTCGTGAGCTCCACCATCTCGTTGATGTTCGTCACCGCGGCGATCGATCCGACCGCGACGCCCGACCATATTGTCGTCACATGCGGCGTCCGGTATTTCGGGTGAACCCGCGCGAAGTACTTCGGCAGGAGCCCGTCCCT
>JBAZPL010000042.1:0-15984 GCA_041648155.1 Candidatus Krumholzibacteriia bacterium | reverse complement strand
ATCCCCGCAAGGCCCACAAAGGGGACTGTATCAGGCGCGACGGAAAGCTATACCTATCGCTGCACAAAAAACGCGAAATCCTGCTTAACAATATCTACGGTGTGGACATCGATGCCCAAGCTGTTGAGGTTTGCCAGTTCTCGCTCTACCTAAAACTACTAGAGGAGGAAACAGAGGCAAGCGCCCACCAATACCTGCTGGACTTTGCGCACACCGACCGAATGCAGAGGCTGCTCCCTGATCTCAGCAAGAATGTCGTGTGCGGAAACTCGCTCGTCGGCTCAGACATTCTGGATGGCCAGTTATTCGCGGGCGACGAGGAACGTGCGCTGAACCCCATGAATTTCGAGGACGCCTTTCCCGAAGTGATGAAGCGTGGAGGCTTCGACGCAATTGTGGGCAACCCGCCTTACGGGGGCACATTATCCAATACGGAAAGAGATTATTTCCACGCAAAATTTAAGTTTCAGGACTACCAACTGGATACCTACTTGCTGTTCCTGGAGCGTGCTCTCTCCCTCTCGGCAAATGGAGGTCGCGTCGGCTTAATAATTCCCAACACCTGGCTGGTCAATTTGCTCTCGCCCAAGATTAGACGGCATGTTTTCAGCAGTACCACGGTCGAGAACATTGTCCACTATAGACACCGTGTCTTTCCTAAGGTAACAGTGGACACAGAAGTAACGATCTTCTCCAAGGCACATGCAACAGATGGGCAAAAGGTTAAGGTAACAATCGTGGGAAGGGACGGCGAGAAAGACTGCTACGAAATCCCACAGGTCTGGTGGCAGAGAGCAAACGGCAGACCCATTAATATCTTTGCCAGGCCGGAGCAAGAAGGGTTTGCTGCAAAGCTGCGACTGTTTCCTGCACTCAACGAGGTTTGCGTCATAACGCAAGGGACAAAACCGTTTCAAGTGGGTAAGGGCAAACCGCCTCAAACACGAAGGATCGTCGACGAGAAACCTTTCGTCTCCGAGACAAAGAAGAACAAGACATATCGGCCCCTATTGCGCGGTAGCCTTATAAAGAAGTATCAGATCCTCTGGAATAGAGATTCATGGATTAGTTTTGGCGATTGGCTTGCAGAACCTAGGTACTCGGCTCCGTATGATGCACCATCCAAAATCGTAATTCGCCAAACCGGCGACTCTCTTGTCGCTGCGCTCGACTGCGAGCAGTTCATCGTCCGCGATAACCTTTACACGATTGTTTCAAGGACTCCGGAGTATGACCTTCGTTTGATTCTCGCGCTTCTCAATTCACGTCTGTTAAATTGGTTCTACCAAAATGTACTAAATCCCGAGAAGGGAGAAGCGCTCGCCCAAGTCAAGAGAGGCCATCTGGCAGAACTTCCGATAGCAAAGCCGGATTTCTCTGCGTCGGCCAGCAAGTTGCGGTACGAGAAAATAGTCGACAAAGTCAAAGCACTGCTGGATGCGAAAAAGCAGCTGGCCAAGGCGCAGACCGATAAGGACAAAACTTACTATGAGAAGAAGTGCGCTACCATCGACCGCCAGATCGACCAGCTTGTCTACGACCTCTACGGCTTGACAGAAGAAGAAATTGCGATTGTCGAGCAGGCTATGGCCCCGTAACTATACCTCTCGGCATTTCGAGTGATGCGATTTCTTTTTGGGCGGAATCGGTGGGGCAGGAGACGTATTCAGGGTCCAAATATTTCGCCAAGCTTCGCCGAAATCACGCTTTTTATCGATTCCAAGGTCCTTGAATATTCTGCAGCAGCGCGATAATCCAGAATCCCAGCTCTGCCGGTCGCCTCTCGGGTGAGCCGGGAACTCCGCGCACATGGCATCATTTTCCCGCCCCGCGTTGGGCGAAGCCTGCCCGGGCGGGGCAACTGCCTCGCACCCCGCGTCTGTTTGTACGCCCAGGGGGTGATGATTTCTCGGCAGAACCCGTCGGCGGCTCGACGACGCCGAACCGCCGACGATCCGAAGGCACCCGCCAGGACCCACATGAGCGAAATTGCGTCGAGCTAACCCCGTTCGCCCTCCGCACCGGCCGCGGGATATCTTGATACGGAATCGAAATTCCTATGGAATATAGCTTATCGTCCTGCACCCGGGAACCTGCCCAGAAACTCATGCAATCCTTCGATGGGAATCGCCTTTACTCCCGGTGAAAGGGCAGTGAAGCCGGTTTTCCCTCCAGCCGTTCTGCATACCACGGCCGCGACGGATTCGTATCGCGTGATGCTCCGCTGGAGCTGCCGGAGCGGTTTCGCCGCATCGGGCATCGGGGTCGCGGTCGCCTTCGCTTCGAGCAAGGCGATTTTCCCGCTTCCGAGGGGCACAATGAAATCCACCTCGAGACCCTGCTGGTCGCGGAAGTAATAGAGCGCCCGTTCCTTCCCCGAGTCGAGCTGATGTTTCACGATCTCGGAGGCGGCGAAACCCTCGAAGACCGCGCCGAGAAATGGCGAGCCCCCCAAGGCTCTTTCGGAGCCGACACCGAGCAGGTGGCAGGCGAGTCCCGAGTCGATGAAATATAGCTTCGGTGACTTGACGAGACGCTTGCCGAAATTCTCGTAGAATGGAGGTACGAGGATGATCTGCCCCGTGATTTCGAGGATGCTCAACCACTCGGTGATCGTCGGCACGGATACGCCGAGCGGCGCTGCGAGATCGGTTTTGTTGAGCATCTGTCCGCACCGGCTGGCGAGGAGAGCCATGAATCTCCGGAAGGTCGCCAGATTGCGAATCGAGCTCACCGCCCTCACATCCCGCTCGAGATACGTCTGCACGTAGGAGCGGAACCAGGTGCCGGCCACCGACGGTTTCGCCACGACCTCGGGGAATCCGCCCCGCACGAGAGAAACCTTCGGCGATTCCCGGAGGGAGAACGGCAGCAGTTGAAATACGGCCGCCCGGCCGGTCATGGATTCGGTGACCCCCTTCATGAGGGGCGCCTCTTGCGAGCCGGTCAGGAGCCACCGGCCGTGCTTTTGCGGATTCCGGTCTATCCGGCTCCGGATGTAACCGAGAAGCTCGGGCGCGTTCTGGATCTCGTCGAGGATTGCGGGGGTGCGAAGCTCGTCCAGGAATCCGTTCGGATCGGCCTTCACCCGGGCCACGACGTCCGGATCCTCCAGGAGCACATATAACGCCGAGGGGTACAGGTGCCGGAGGAGCGTCGTCTTCCCGGCCCGGCGCGGCCCCGTGAGAATGATCGCGGGAAAATGACGGTCAGCCTTGAGTATCTCGGTTCCGATGCTGCGGGTGACGTATCGCATATTGAGAATTCTAAAGTGGTGGTTTAGAAAACTCAAGGATTATTTTTCGGGGTGCGTGGGTGGCGGCGACGGGGCTCCCGCACGGTGCGCAGAAGAACCTCGACTAGCGGGTGACGCAGGTGGGGCCCCCGCAGGGGGCGCAGCTCGCGAAGCGAGCGAGCACCTGCGGGGTGCAACCTGCGGCAGGACCCGCGTATCCCGCGTATCGGGCCGGAGGCTGCAGGGCATTGGGCGACGGACATTCCCGCGACGAGCGCATTGGAGGCTCTGCGACTGCGCGCGGAGCGGGAATGTCCGCCGCCTGCGGGCACTACTTCGCCCTGCCGAGCTCGATCCCGAGCGCCTCGGCGGTCCGCACGAGCTGTCCCCGGGGATCGACCCGCTTTATCCCGTGTATCGCCGCCGTGATCGGGACGGATTCGATCCGTCTCCCCTTGAGACACACCATATCGCCGAATTTCCCCGCGGCGATGAGATTCACCGCTTCGACGCCGAAGCGCGTCGCGAGGATCCGGTCGAAGGTCGTCGGCATGCCTCCCCGCTGCAGGTGCCCGAGCACGGCGACGCGCGTCTCGAGATTCGTGCAGAGGGATATCTTGTCCGCGACCCATTTCCCGATTCCGCCGAGACGTCCTGGGGAGCCGTCCGCGCCGGGCTGCTTCTCGTAGATCTTCTCTCCGCTCGCGGGGCAAGCCCCCTCGGCCACGACGACGATGCTGAAGCGGCTCCCGGTCCGCTTGCGCCCTTCGATATGGTCGCAGATCCTGCCAAGGTCGAAGGGAATCTCGGGAATGAGGATCACGTCGGCGCCTCCCGCGATTCCCGCCTCGAGGGCGATCCAGCCGCAGTCCCGTCCCATGACCTCGAGGGCGAGAACGCGGTGATGGCTCTCGGCGGTCGTATGGAGCTTGTCGAGAGCGTCGGTCGCCGTGTTGACGGCGCTGTTGAATCCGAAAGTCACGTCCGTCGCCTCGAGATCGTTGTCTATGGTCTTGGGCACGCCGACGACCTTCACTCCCTTTTCGAAGAGCGCCTGCGTTATCTTCATCGTGCCGTCGCCGCCGACCGCCACGAGGCAGTCTACCCCTAATCTCTTGATATTTTGAACGATCTCGCCCGTGACGTTCTTGAAGACCGTCATGCCGTTCTCGTGCAACGGGTAGTGGAGCGGGTTTCCACGGTTCGAGGTGCCGAGGATCGTTCCTCCGCGCGCCTGGATGCCTCGTACGTCGTGGGAGTAGAGTCTTCGATGGGTGTCGGTTTTGAGGAGGCCGTCGAATCCGTCCTGAATGCCGAGCACCTCCCATCGGTGCTCCAGTATCGACGCGCGCACGACGCCGCGGATGACGGCGTTGAGCCCCGGGCAGTCTCCGCCCCCCGTGAGTATCGCGATGCGTTCGATCTGATTCGGGCCGGACGACGCCGGGCCCTTCGTTTCCTTCTTCGTTTTCCGCTTTGCATTCGCCATTGAAATGAGTCCTTTCGGGAAATGTCTCCGTTCTGTAAAATCCCTACCGTCCATGATATTCACAACAGGGCGTTCATGGTAAGCAAAAAAGAGAGGGCACGATGACAGGGAGATTCCGATCGAGGGCGTCTCTTCTCGCGACGGGGATCATGATCCTCGCGCTCGCCGCTTGCTCGAAGCACTCCGACGCCGACCGTTCGAGTCCCGCCATGAGCGAGCGGCAGCGCGATAGCTCCATCGCGAAGTCGTTTCTCCCCGGCGCAGGGACGGTCGGAAAGGCGCTCGCCGCATCCGATTCGGCCTCCGCGCGGGCCGCCCGGATCGATTCTCTGCTTCGCTGAACGGGGAGCGGCGCCGCAACGCAAGCGCAATCAAACGGTTGCGGACGGCCCCGGCACCGCCCTGTATCCCTTCCCCCGCCGCAATGATTTCTTGACGCCATAGAAAGAATCTGCTATTTTTCGCTTTCAAAAAACGCACCTGAGCAGTACAGTACACGGAAATCAGGAATCGCATAGCTACTTTAGCATGTTGGCGAAAGGAGGTGTACATAGCAATGAAGACTATTATTATTCTGTGCCTGGCTCTCTTGATAGCGCTCTCTTTCGGCTGTTCGAAGAAGAAAGAGGAAGCGCCGAAGACCGAAGCGGTTCAGGAGGAAGTGAGCAAGGCCGGCGCGACGAGCCCGACCTTCGACGTGGTGAGCAAGGAGGAGGTCGATATCACGACATCTCCTTACTCATACGAGTACAATGGTGTGATCTATTTCTTCGCGACCGCCGAGAACATGGAAACGTTCAAGGCCGATCCGGCGAAGTATATCGCTCCGCCCGAAGCTCCGGCCACTCCGCCCCAGGGCCAGTAATGGCCTGAAGGCTCGGTGCCGATCCGGAGGACGCGATCCGTCTTGCATTATGCAAGGGGATTGCAGATAGAGAGACAAAGCCCCCATCCGGGGGCTTTTTTTATGGGCGCTCGATACCCATTTGTTCCTCTTTATTCCTTCCTCGTCCCCGTTTTTCCGCGAGGGTCGCAACTCTTTGTAGAATAGCTCGTTGAGCGACGCTGTGACCTTGGTCCCATTCGCACGCCCGCTCCCGGCGGCCCGGTCCGGGGACTTTGGTCCCACGCCTTGGAACACCCCTTGCCCCACGCAGGCTCGAGAAAAGATTTCCGTGCGTTTTCCCCCCGCCGTCTCCCCGACGGCGGTGCGCCGAGAACGCTCATGTTTCTTTAACGGGTCCTACCAGGAGGGGCTGCTTGAAACATCGCGCACCGGCACCAAAACACTCTTGGAGGAATGGCAAAAGGAGGGATCGGCAGATGAGAACGAGCCTCATTATCGCGGTTCTTCTCGTGATCCTCGTTGTGGTCTCCGCTTCCGCGTTCGGCGGCCCGAATCTCGCCGGAACGATGGAGGCCCGCAAGATCATCATGGGAAAAGAGAACCGGGAGATTGCGGTATCCGCGGACAAGGTGAAACCCCAGGACAGGATCGAATACACGCTGCGTTACCGGAACGTCGGCGACGCTTCGGCGTCCGGGGTGAGCCTCGTCGGCCCGATACCGGCCGGCACCGTGTACCTGGAAAAGACGGCGACCGAGAAGGACGCGATGCGTCCGCTCTTCAGCATCGATGGAGGAACGAGCTTCCACGAAGCGCCCGTCACGTATGTCGTGAAGAACGAGAACGGGGTCGAGGAGCGCAAGGTCGCGACGAGCGATATGTACACGCACGTCATGTGGAACGTCGCGAGCGTTCTCGACGCCGGCAAGGAGGTGGCGGCTTCCTACCGCGTGCAAGTGAAGTGAGCGGCTCGAGATGATAGATAGGGATCCAAGGCATGGACTACACGAAGGATGGTGGTTTCAGATGAGTAGGACACGGTTCACAATTTTCACGGCTGCCCTCGCGCTCGCCGTGCTCTTCGTCTGCGCAGCGGCGCAGGCGCAGACGCCGGCCGGCACGACGATCCGGAACCAGGCTTCGGCCCGGTTCCAGGATCTCTCGGGCAACTCGTACACCGCGACCTCGAATGAGGTCACGACGATCGTTCTGCCCGTGTTCGGCGTTTCGATCCTCCCGGACGACTCTGGGGAGACGCCCCCGCTCGTTCCGGCGATGATGCAGAACGCGATTCCCGGGCAAACGATCTATTACAGCTATAACCTGACGAATACGGGTAATGACGCCGATACCTACGCGCTTCTACCGCTCCTCGACGCCGCGAACACGACAATGACCCTCGGCCTCGGGAGCATCACGATCTACAACGACGTGAACGGCAACGGCGTGCTGGACGGCGGCGAACCCGCCATCTCTTCCGGTGGGGCGCCGGGGAACCTCGGCCCAATCACTGCCGGTGCGACAGTGAACATCCTGGTCTCCTACCAGGTTCCCCCGGCCGCCCTCGCCGGCGAAGTGGCTTACGTCGGCGTTCAGGCGACCTCCGCCGGAGATCCGACCCGTATCGACACGCGCAACTATCATTTGACGACCGTCGTGAGTGACGCCTCGCTCACCGCGACGATGTCCGGACTTCCGGCGAACGTCGATCCGGGTAACGTGATCACCTACGCGATCAACGGCTCCAACGTGGGCACCCAGGCGGCGCACGGCGTGACCGTCGCCTCCGTCGGCCTCACGGGCGTCCTCATGTACGACGCGCTCCCGACCGACCCGACGACGGGTCTTCCGCTCGCTCTCTCCGGCGCCCCCTCGGGCTCGCCGGCGGGCGGAACGGTCCTGTACTTGCCGACGGGAAGCGTCATGGTCGGCTCCCCCGAGACATGGGCGTGGCAGGCCATCGCGGGTGCCGGTGACCTCGCCGTCGCGTACGTCACCAGCGGCGACCTCGCCATCGGCCAGTTCTACAACTTCACCTACGATCTCGTTGTGCCGTCGACGATGCGCGCGGGCATTATCAATAACAGCGGCGCCGTCGCGTACGTGGACAACAACCCCGGCACGCCCAACCCGACGATCGTCACGACGAACAACACGCAGATCACCGTGAATGCGATCGCGAACGTGCTCGTCGGCCCGGCGGGTCAGCCCGCCGCGGGCACTCCGCCGAACTACAACGACGACGTGCAGGCGGTGCCTCTGGCCTACGCGAATACGACCGTATCGTTCACGAACACCGTGAGGAACGACGGCAACGCGGCCGACGCGCTCAATATCGCGCTCGACGCCGCGTCGACCATTCCCGGTGGATGGAGCGTCCTATTCTTCCGGAGCGACGGAGTCACGCCGCTCACCGATACCGGAACGGACGGCATCCCCGACGTCGGTTCGCTCAACCCGGGTGCGACGGGAGATTTCATCGTGCGCATCATTATCCCGGGCGGCGCGAGCGCCGGCGGCCCGTATGACGCGATCGTCCGCGCGAACTCGACGAACACCCCCGCCGAGTTCAACCTGACGACCGACCGGATCACACAGGTTCAGTCGGCGGCCGTCGATATCGGCAACTTCGACGGCGTGCCCGGCACGAACAACGTCCCGGTCAACATCAACGCCAATCCGGGCACGAACGTCGACTTCGCCCTCGATGTGATCAACACGGCCGGCTCGAGCGACAATTATTCGCTCACCTCGACCGTTCCGGGCGGCTGGGTCGTGACGTTCTACAACGACGTGAACGGCAACGGCCTTCTCGATCTGCCCGAGCTCGCCCCGATCGCCGGCATCGGCCCGGTCGCGGCCGGCAGCGAGGCGAACGTCATCGCGCGCGTGGCGGTTCCCGGCGGCGTCGGGCCCGGCGTGAACAACGTCACCTTCCGCGCGACCTCGACGAACAACGCGGCCGTATTCGATCAGATCACGGATACCGTGACGATCCTGACGGCCGCATCGGTCGATATCGCCCCGAACCGTAACGGCACGGGCACCGCGGGCGGAACGGTCCGTTACCAGCACACGGTGACGAACACCGGCAACGTCGGCGATACGTTCCTGCTCAGCGCCGTGAGCTCCAACGCCTGGAGCTACGCGTTCTTCGATCTCGCGAATAATCCGATAGCGGCGGTTACGCTCAACGCCGGCGCGTCCCAGGACGTCGTCGTGCAGATCTCGATCCCGGGCGGCGTGTCGCTCGGAACGGTCGAGACCGGCACGGTCCGCGTCACGGGCAACGGCACGGGCGCGACCGACGCGGTCACCGACGTCACCACGATCGTGGCCGGAAACCTCGTGCTCGTGAAATCGGTCAACCCGGCCGGCGCGCAACTGCCGGGCACCGAGCTCACGTACCGGACCGATTATTCGAACGTCGGCACCGCGGACCTCACCGCGATCGCCCTCTACGACGCGATTCCTGCCTGGACGCAGTACCGCGTCGGCTCCGCCACCCAGGGGACTCTCGCCGCCGGCATCACGGCGATCGCGATCGAGTTCTCCAACGACGGCGGCGCGACTTGGACCTACACGCCGGTGAGCGGCGGCGGCGGCGCCCCGGCGAGCTTCGACGCCAACGTGACGAACGTCCGCTGGACCCTGACCGGCAACCTCGCCGGCGGCAGCGGCACGAACGACGGCGCTGGTTTCGTCGTAAGGATCGTCGCCGAGTAAGCGGCTCGAGAAGAAGCCGTGGCGGGGCGGCAGGTGTCGCCCCGCCACGGACGATCTTCCAAAGCAGGAGATGCAGCGAAGAGAAGAGATACGGAATTGAATATGGCCCCCCGCGGCGGTAATAGAACCCCGAACTGGAGGATGATTCGTTAAGACGGATCAACCTCTCGTTCGGTTTCTGGAGGGAAAAGGGTGAGACGGCCTTTGACCAGAAGTTCGAAGAGGAGATATCTCCTTTTCATACTTGCGGTTGCAGGGCTCACCCTTTTGTCTTCGGTTGCGCGGGCCGCCATTCCCCCCGCCGGCCAGGTAATCACGAGCCGATCGCAGGCCCTCTATGACCTGAGCGGCGCCCGCTTCAGCGTATATTCGAACGAAATCTCCGTGAGCGTTCTATCCGTCTACGGCCCCGTCGTGACGCCTAACGGAACGACCGCCGCACCCGGCAGGATCGCGCACGCCTTCGCCGGGGAGACGGTGACCTTCATGTTCACGCTGAGGAACGCGGGGAACGCAGATGACGCGTTCAGCCTGTATCTCATGTATCCCGCGCCATCGGATTTCGTTCCGGTGAGATCGGCCATTTACCTCGACGTTGACATGGACAGCCTCGTCGACCTGGGCGAGATGGCCGTTTCAGATGTCGGACCTCTGGGGCCGGGCGAAGATGTGCTGCTCGCGATCCAGGCGGAGCTCCCACTCGGGCTCAGGGGGGGCGAAACGGCCAATTTGAATCTCATCGCCCGCTCGCAAGCGGACACGTCCTTATGGGACAGAGACAACGTCGTCAGGATCGTGGCGCGCGAGGAGGCCGAGATCGCTCTCGCGCTCGCGGCGGACAGGATGGCGGCGCAGCCGGGCGACACGATCGGCTTCGCGCTCCATTTCACGAACGGGGGAGAGCGCACGGCCGCGGGTGTCACGCTCTCGGCGCCTGTTGATCTGAACGGTGCCGCCGAAGGAGCCGACTATGTGCCGGGTTCGGCGAGTTCCACCGCCGCGGGGCGTTTCGAGTATTACGACGCGGGGACATCGAGCTGGGTCGAGATCGCGCCTCCCGTCGATCGCATCAAGGGCATTCGTTTTCTGGCCGGCGATCTCGCTCCGGGCGCGGGCGGCGACCTGTCATTCCGCGTGCGCGTGAGGGATGGAAGAGCGGCGGGGGATCTGCGCGAAACCGCAACCGCCGATTTCGAGGGAGGCGACGGGCTGCCGTATCATCTTGAATCGAACGAGGTCACCGTGCGCGTCGGACGCGTGAGCTCGCTCGCGATCGGTCCCCGGGGAAATCCGCAGGCTGTCACGGGGAGCCCCGACGACCGGGTCGTCGTGAACGTCGACGGAAGCCGGGATTCATATACGCTCTGGCACGAGATTTTGAATAGCGGCAACTTCGCCGACAGCGTGCGCGTTTCCCTCGCAGATTCGTCGGTCATTCCCGCCGAATGGCGGATCGATTTCGTCGATTCCAACGGTTCGTCGTTTCAGCGCGAATCGGATTACCGCGCGGTGGTCGGCACGATCCCGGGCGGGCGCTCGATGGTCGTCGGCGTGCGGCTGCAATCGACGGGCGAAGGCTTCAGGAATTTTACGGGAAGGCAGCTCGCGTTCGCCGTCGAAGCCGCTTCGATCTTTTTCGCCGAATCGAGCGACCGCGTCGAGGACGTGCTCGTCAAGTCGAGCATGTCGATCGTTTCGATCGAGCAATCGATCCGCGAGCCGACTGCGCTTGTCGGAGACGTTCTGAGCTTCATTGCCGTGATCGAGAACGTGACGGAGGAGACCGCTCTCGACAGCGTCGTCGTCACGGAGGCGCTGTCCCCGGGCCTCGCCTTCGCGGGGGGAAGCCTCGTGCCGCGGATCGCCGGGAACGACCTCACGTGGCGTCTCGAAAGGCTCGAGCCGGGCGAGAGGCGCGAGATCGTTTTTCGCGCGCGGGTAAAAGCGGGCCAGGAGACGGGAAGACTCGTGAGCTTTGCTCGGGTGAGCGGCGTTACCGAAACGGGCGAGCGGGCCTTCGACGGCCCCGCGACGGCCTCCGTTCTCGTCGTCGAGGGAATATTCACGCGGCGCGGGATCATATCGGGCGCCGTGTTCGTGGATGCGGACTCGAACGGCTCGCGGGATGAAGGAGAGCGCGGCGTCCGCGGCGCGTCCGTCTTCATCGAGGACGGCACGTACGCGGTGACCGATTCGTTCGGGCTCTATTCGATTCCCGGCGTGGTCGAGGGCCGGCATGTCGTGCGGATCGACCCCGCGTCTCTTCCCGATTCTCTCGAGCCGGGAGAGAGCGGCTATTTCGGGCTCGGCGTGGCCGGGGAGCTGCTCATCGACCTCGCTCCGTCGGGGCACCGGAGAATCGACTTCGCGCTCGTCCGGTCAAGCCGCCCCAACGTCAGGGCTGACGCCTCGCCGCTCGCCTCGGAGCGCTCCGCGCCGGAGCGGGCAGAAAGCGCCGCGGCCGATTCGTCCGCTTCGTCCGGTCGCGCCGCGGCGGGTTCCGGCGCGCCGGCGGGCGCGGCGAAACCGGAACAATCGTTCGACGCGATCACCATACCGAGCACGCATTTCGGCGCGGGGGAGGCCGTGATCGAGGGTATTCCCCTGAGCCGCGTCGCCGCCCTGTCGCTCTGGATCAAGGATCACCCGGGTTGGAAAATCTTCATCGAGGGGCACACGGACAGCATTCCCATCGCGAGCGCATCCTTCCCGTCGAACCTCGAGCTTTCGATCGCCCGCGCGCGCTCCGTGTTCCAGATCCTCCGCATGAACGGCATTCCCGAGGATAGAGTCGACTATACGGGCTGCGGCTCGCGCGAGCCGGTCGCGTCGAACGCCGGCGAGGAAGGGCGCGCGCTCAATCGCCGCGTCGAGGTCCGTGTCGTGCCGCCGGACGATTACGCCGCGGGAGACCCGGGCCTTTCCGAAATCCTGAATGAGTCGGAGCGGCAGGAATATGCGCTGGCCGACTCCACGGGAATATGCGCCGGCATCGTCAAGCCGGAGGAGGGAACGATCTTCTTTTCGCGCGGGGAGATCGACGTCGAGATCGTTTCTCCCCTCGGTTCCGACGTCGAGCTCTACGTGAACGGTCTCCCGGTGGGCAGGGAGAGAATCGGCCTCAAGAAAATCGACATCGCGAGCAACACCTTCGGCTCGATTTTCTACGGCGTGAAGATCGAAGAGGGCAAGAATGACCTCCTCGTCGTGTGCCGTGAGTACGGCGGCACGCGCAACACCTGCGTCCGGCACGTCTATCTCGCGGGGCGGCCGCAGCTCATCACACCCGAGCGCGAGCTCGTCAATCTCCCCGCCGACGGGAAGACGGCGGGCGAGCTCGTTTTCCTCGTGAGCGACCGAAACGGGCTGCCCGTCCGCGACGGCATATTCGTCACGGTGAGCGGAACGGAAGATCTCATCGCGGGCCTTGACGTAAACCCGCAGCAGCCGGGTGTCCAGGCGGCCACGGAAAACGGACGCGTCGTCATCGCGCTTCCGCCGATGCGCGATTCGAGGAAGGAGCGGATCGGCGTCGCGCTGAACGGAGTCTCTGCTACCGCGCGAGCCGCCTATGAGGCGCCGCTCCGGAACTGGTTCCTTTTCGGTTACGGCGAGGGAGAGCTGGGATACAGCGATCTCTCGGGAACGGGAAGCACGAACCGCCTGCTCGAAAAGCAGCACGACGGCGCATTCGCGGAAGGGAAGCTCTCGTTCTACGGTCAGGGAGAAATCAGGGACGGCCATCTCCTCACGTGCGCCGTCGACACTCGTCCCCTGAGGGACGACATGCTCTTCAGGCGTATCGAGCCCGAGAAATATTATCCGATTTACGGCGACGCGAGCGAGCTCAGGTTCAACGCCGCATCGCGGAGCGGCACGTTCCTGCGGTTCGATCACCGCAGATACGACGCGATGCTCGGCGACTTCCGCACCGATCTCGGCAAAACCGAGTTCACGAGGTACCATCGTTCCTTCAACGGCGCTTCGGGCGAGGCGCGCTTCGCGCAGGGCAGCGTGAAGGCGTTCGTCACGAAGGCGGACCAGGTGACGTACCAGGAGGAGATCCGCGCCGAGGGGACGAGCGGCTTCTATTTCCTCAAGCATTATCCGCTCGTCGAGAATAGCGAGAAGATCCGTCTCGAGGTGCGGGACCGGTACCGGCCCGAGCGGATCGTCCGCGTCGACTACAAGCTGGCGGGGCGCGATTACGACATCAACTATATGGACGGGAGCATCCTCTTCAAGGAGAGCGTTCCCGTCTTCGACGAAGATCTTAACACCGTGTCGATCGTAGCGAGCTACGAATGCCGCGGTTCCGGCGAACGCAACTTCATCTACGGCCTGCGAAGTGCGATCGCGGTCCTGGACAGCCTCGAGTTCGGAACGACCGCGGTGCTCGAGGAAGAGGGAGTGGAGAATTACACGCTCCTCGGTTTCGACCTCGCGGGACGGGTTCGCGAGGGACTGGAGGTCGAGGGCGAATTCGCGCGCAGCGAAAAATTCCTCCTCGGCGGCGGGAACGCGTTCCGCGTTCTCCTCAGGGGGGAAGCGGCCCGCGCCGTCCGGTGGAACGCCTATTACCGCTCGGTCGACGAGAACTTCTTCAACTCCTCGTTCTCGGGCGGGAAGACGGAGCTCGGAAGCGTCAAGATCGGCGGCGATCTCGCATGGAGGCTGAACCGGGCTTTCGGCGCGAGCGCGCAGGGGTACCGGCATTCGTTCCGCGAGCGGGACGAAACGAGGGACTACCTGGATCTCGTGGGCCATTACACGGTCGGCGCCATCGAGGGGCAGGCCGGCTTCGGCGCCGCCGGGAACGGCGACACGCGCGAGGGGGATCAGTCGGCGGTGCTCATGCTCACCGGGCTCGCGCTCAAGGGCTCGCGGACCTCGGGGGAGATCCGATGGGATCAGATCCTCTCGGGCGAGGAGGTCGCGGACTATCCGAATCGGCTCCAGGCGAAACTTTCGCAGCGTCTCCGGCGCGGCGTCGCGGCTACGCTCAAGCATGAGTATCGGACGGGGAACCGCACGGGAACCCGGCACCTCAGCCAGATCGGGATCGAATCGAATCTCACGGAGAGCATGCAGGTCTACTCCCGGTATCAGCTTGAGGGCGCGATGGGCGGCGAACGCGGGCAGTCGACGATGGGAATCAGAAATCGTTTCGCCCTCGCGGAGGATCTTACGGCGACCGCCGCCATGGAGAGGCTCGCGACGGTGAGCGGGGACGGGGCGGAGGATTACCTTTCGCTCTCGACCGGCGCGCTGTACACGCCGGCGAAGGGAGACTATCGCCTGAAGGGCAACTACGAGATACGGTTCGAGCCCGCGCGCGACAAGCATCTCGCGGAGCTCGCGGCGATGAAGCGGCTGAGCGAACGCTGGAGCGTCCTTGCGAAGGGGGATCTCTGGTTCTCCGACGAGAAGCGGGAGGAGAACCGCGTCAAGGGGAGCTCGACGATCGGATTCTCCGTGCGGCCGCGTTCCGCGCGGAAGGTGGAGATTCTCTCCATGATCAAGACTGCGTATGAGAAAAACAGCCCCGCTCATCCGGACGCGATAGACAAGGAGCTTCTCGGGTCGATTGAGGCGAACTACGCGCCGCGGCCCGCGTGGGAGCTCGAGGGCAAGCTCGCCGCGCGCCGGGTCGCAAACTCGTTCAGGGACTATTCGGCGAACGCAACGGCGTTCCTGTACCAGGCGCAGGCGATTCGGGTGATCGCCGGGAAATGGGACGTTGCCCTCAAAGCGCGCGTCGTGCGGCAGTGCGAGACGGCCACGACGAGCTACGGGGGAGGTCTCGAGCTCGGCAGGCTCGTCGCCCGCAACCTGTGGGTCGGGGCGGGGTACGATTTCGGCGGGCAGAACGACCGCGACGCGTCGATCAACAGCTTCGCGCGTAGCGGATTCCATTTCGGCATGAGGCTCAAGTTCAACGAGAAGATTATGGAGTACTTCGACGGCGGCCGGGAGGTGGGCGAATGAGGAGGAAAATTGCAATTGCGATTGCCGCGGCCGCAGCGCTCGTCGCGGCGCTGGGCGTGTTCGCCGCTCCGCGCGCGGGAGAGATCGTGCAGAACGGGGGCTTCGAATCGGGAAGCTTCACGGGATGGATCCACGGCGCCGGCAATACGTCGGGCAATACCAATCCATCCTGGGCCGACCACCTGGTCGCGCTCGACTGCCCGTACAGCGGAAGCTACTCGGCGCTCCTCGGGTTCAAGTACACAAACCCTCGGGCAAACCGGTTCGGCTACATGTACCAGGACGTTGCCGTTCCGACGAACATCTCGCGGGCGACGTTCTACTTCAAGTTCCGCCAGCAGGGGTACGATGGGCTCCAATACGATCCATTCCGCATGCAGATTCGAAATACGGCGAACACTATCCTCGCCACTGTCATCACGTTCGCGTTCACGGAGTGGAACAATCAGTTCAAGGACAGCGGGTGGCTCGATGACGACAACGTGGCGCCAGCCGGATACGACGTGACGTCGTACGCCGGCAGCACGGTCCGGCTCTATTTCAGGCAGGACAACCTCGGCGACAACCTCTACGAGACGTGGGCATTCGTCGACGACGTATCGCTCGTCTACAAGAAGTTCGTCGATCTCGCGGTCGATGGGAATGGCGACGACCTCTTCGGAAACGTCGGGACGGGCGCCGGAGGCAGCTCTGTCCTTA
>JBAZPL010000041.1:0-16215 GCA_041648155.1 Candidatus Krumholzibacteriia bacterium | reverse complement strand
CGCCTGCTCGCGCTTTTCGCCCGCGACGTGCTGCGGGAGCATCCCGGCGCGACGATCATATTCGAGGTCAAATGCTCCGAGAGCCTCATCGAGGACATCGCGAAGCACGGCGGAAAACCGCTCATGTGGAAGGCGGGACATTCGCTCATCAAGCAGAAAATGCGCGAAACGAACGCGCTGCTCGCGGGAGAAATGAGCGGGCACATTTTCTTCGCGGACCGGTACTTCGGCTACGACGACGCGCTGTACGCCGCGTGCCGGCTCCTCGAGATCGTCTCGCGGGAGTCCGAGCCGCTGAGCTCGTTGCTGGGAGATCTTGCGCGGTACGAATCGACCCCCGAGATACGTCTCGCGTGCGAAGACGAGCGCAAGTTCGACGTCGTCCGCACGGTGCGCGATCATTTCAGGAAAACGCACGAGGTGATCGACGTCGACGGCGCGCGCGTGAAATTCAACGGCGGTTGGGGCCTTGTCCGGGCGTCGAATACGCAGCCCGTGCTCGTGCTCCGGTTTGAAGCTTCGACGAAGGAACTCCTCGAGGCGATCAAGAAGGAAGTCGCGCTCGTTCTCGGTCGCTCTATCGACGTCTCCAAACTCGCGGATGCGTGATGCCCATGTACGGAGTCATTCTTGCCGGCGGGAAAGGCACGCGGTTCTGGCCATACAGCCGCGCCGAAAAGCCGAAGCAGTTCCTCGACGTCACGGGGGAGGGAAGCATGCTCTCCCTCACGTGGAAACGCCTCTCGGAATTCATTCCTCCTGAGCGCATGATCGTTCTCACGATCGAGCCTCTCGTTCCGCTCGTTCGAAAGGAGCTCCCCCGGCTCCGCGCGGATCATATCTTCATCGAACCCGTCGGGCGCAACACGGCGCCGTCGATCGCGGTCGCCGCGGTCCTCGTGCGGCGTTTCGGCGGCGATGAGCCGTTCCTCACCTGCCCGGCCGATCACACGATCGCGAACGAGCGCAGATTCAGACGGATCGTGCGCGCCGGTGCGGCCGTCGCCGCGAAGCACGACGTGCTTGTCACGTTCGGCGTCGTGCCCTCGTTTCCGTCCACGGGATACGGGTACATCGAGGCCGGATGCGGATTCGACGCACAGGGCGGGGTCCCGGTATTTCGCGCGAAGAAATTCCACGAAAAGCCGGACGCGAAGCGGGCGGCCGCGTACCTCAAGGCGCGGCGGTATTACTGGAACAGCGGCATCTTTCTCTGGCGTCCCTCGGTCTTTCTGGAGGCGTGGTCGCGCTGTCTCCCCGCAAGCGTGGAGCAGCTCGGAGCGATCGAACGCTCGCTCGGAAGCAGAACCTTCCGGCGAGTCGTCGAGCGCGAGTATCCGCGGATGCCCTCGATATCCGTCGACTACGGGATTCTCGAGAAGGCGCCGAACGTCGTCGTCGTTCCCGCCGATATCGGCTGGAGCGACGTCGGATCGTGGGATTCCCTCTTCGATCTTCTTCGCGCCGACGGGCAGGGGAACACGGGAGCGGGACGCATGGAGATCCTCGATTCCCGGAACAATCTTCTGTTCAACCCCGGAGGCGTGACGGCTGCCGTGGGAGTCGATGATCTCATCGTCGTCGTCGAGGGGAAAACAATTCTCGTGTGCAAGCGGGGGGAAAGCCAGCGCGTTCGCGAGATCGTCGACCGCTTGGGGAAAAAACGGCGGCCGGGGGCACGATAACGGAATTTTTGATTGGACGGCTTGAAAGAGGAGGTACGAATGTTTGCGAAGAGAGCTCTCCTGTTCGTTCTGATCGCGGGCTGCGTCGTTGCGATGGTTTCGTCCTGCTCGCGCGAAAAGAAGGACGGCGCCCTCAAGGTGAAATCCGGACTCGCCGCGAGAGTCGGCGACATCAAGATCACCGAGGAGTTCATGCTCCGCACGTTCGAGGATCTGCCCGATAACCAGAAAATGCAGTTCAAAGGACCCGACGCTCAGGCGAGATTCGTCGACCGGCTCATCGAGCAGCATCTCTTCTACCTCGCGGCGATCGACGCAAAGATGGATCGGACCGAGGAAATGCAGGAACGGCTCAGATGGGTCACGATGAATATCCTCGTCGCCGAGTATTTCTCGAAAGAAATATCGGACAAGATCAAGATCGAACCGAAGGAAATCGAAGAGTATTATGCTTCCCACCCGCAGGAATTCATCCAGGCGCCCGTTATGCGCGCCCAGTATATCTTCACGGCCGACAGCCTCAAGGCCATGAAATTGAAAAAACGCCTCGAGCAGGGGGAGGTTTTCGCGAAGATCGCGGCCGCCGAGTCCGAGGATAAGGCGACCGCTTCGTCCGGCGGCGACGTCGGCTACTTCAATTCGGGCGGCTACATCAAGGGAGTCAGCGATACCGAGGGGTTCGGCAAGGCGGTCGAGGAGCTCGAGGTGGGCGTTGTGAGCGGGATCGTGCGCCTCACTGATGGATTCGCCATCATGAAGGTCACCGAGAAGAATCCGCAGAAGACGCAGACCCTGGATGAAGCCCGGCGGACGATCGAGGCCAAGCTGCAAGCGCAGAAAACGGAAGAGGCCTACAAGGCGGCCGTTGAGGAGCTCAAGAAGAAGTACACGCCGGAGAATTATATCAGAGAACGGCTCGATAAAACGACGCGGACGGCCGAGGAGCTCTGGGAGATGGCCCAGATAGAGCCCGATCCGCGGAGCCGCATCCAGTACTATCGCGATATCGTGAATCTCTATCCGACCCACAAGAACGCCGCGGAGGCGCTCTTCATGATCGGGTTCACCTATGCGGAGGAGCTCAAGGACTTCGTTCAGGCGCGCCGGACCTTCGACGAGCTCAAGCAGAAATATCCTCAGAGTCCGATGCTGGAATCGACGAAATGGATGATCGAGAACATGGAAACGGCTCATCCGAAGCTCGAGACGTTCGAAGGCGTGCAGAAACGCATAGAAGAGGACAAGGGGCGCAAGACGGAAGGGACCGAATAGGAAGCGGCGATGGAACTCGTTGAGGTATCCGTTCACGGGATCGCGCTCGATCAGGAGCGCCGCCATCCGGTCGTTCTTCTCAAAGCGGAGGACGGGGATGAGATTCTCCCGATCTGGATCGGCGCCGCCGAAGCGACGGCGATCTTCACGGCGGTCGCGGGCAAGTCGTTCGAGCGGCCCATGACGCACGATCTCCTCAGGATCGTCGTGGACGTGCTCGGCGCGACGGTCGAACGGATCGAAATCACCGGGCTCCAGGCCGAAACGTACTTCGCTCGCATCGTGCTGAAACGCGCCGACGACGTTTTCTACGTCGACGCGCGGCCGAGCGATTCGATCGCTCTTGCGCTGCGGGCCGAGGCGCCGCTCTTCATCGAACGCGATCTGTTCAACGCGCATAAGCGGAGCATCGATCTCGGTTCGGACGAGGACGACGTGCGCAAACGTCTCAAGGAGCTCGATCCGGGGAGTTTCGGGGATCTCGACGCATAGGAGGAGCCGGTGATAGAGCCCTTCCAGGAAAAGCAGCCGTCGATCGGCGCCGACGTGTTCATCGCGGCCACCGCGCAGGTGATCGGCGACGTTGAAATCGGCGAATGCGCCAGCGTCTGGCACGGGGCGATAGTCCGCGGGGACGTCCGGCGGATTCGAATCGGGGCGTACACCAATATCCAGGATCTCTGCGTTTGCCACGTGACGACGGGCGGTCCGGATCTCGTGATCGGGGCGCGGGTCACCGTGGGCCATCGGGCCATTCTGCACTCGTGCACGATCGGGGACGGATGCCTCATCGGCATGGGCGCCGTTATCCTCGACGGAGCGAAAATCGGGAGCGGCAGCATTGTGGCCGCGGGGAGCGTTCTCCTCGAGGGGTTCGATGTTCCGCCCTGTTCGCTTGTGGCCGGTGTTCCCGGCACGGTGAAGAAAACGATCGATCGCGCCGCATCCGAAAAGCTCGCCCGGAGCGCGGAGGAATATCACGCGCTGGCGCTCGCGTATCTCGGAAAACGACGATTCATGCCTCCGGAAGTGCGAACATGAAACGGACTGCGAAATGTCGCGTGATGCTCGCCGCGGCCCTCCTCTTCGCGGCGGCGGCACGGCCCGCGAGCTCCCAGGAAAGAGCCGCAGATCAGGCGAAAACGGCGGAGGCGGCGCAGCGCCTCCGGATCGGCGTTCTGTGCCCGCTCGAAGGACGCTTCGGCACGCTCGGGGAGTCATTTCTGCGCGGTGCGTCGGTCGCGCTCAAGGAAGCGCGGCTTAAGGGAATCACAAACGTCGATCTCATCGTCGGGGACACGCGAGGTAATCCTCTCGAGTGTCGCTCGGTCGCCGAACGGCTCATCGAAGAGGAGCGCGTCGATGCTCTCCTCGGAGAGGTGCTCAGCTCCTCCACGATCGCGGCCGCCCAGGTTGCCGAGGTTTCAAAGACGGTGCTTCTGTCTCCCGTGGCAACCGAGGAGGGGATAGGCGTTGTCGGAGGATGGGTTTTCCAGACGACCACCTCCTCGGAGGTCGAGATCACCGCTCTCGCCAGGATGGCCTGCAGCCGGCTCGGGCTCCGGCGCGTCGCGTTCCTATCTTCCGACGACCTTGCGTCGCGCCGCGTCGCGCGCCTCTTCGGGGACGAGGTCGAGCGGCTCGGCAGCGAGCTCGTGATCGTCGAATTCTATCCCGAGGGAAGCACCGATTTCGCCGAGTCGATCGGACGCGTTCGCGCAGCCGATCCCGAGGCGCTCTTCATCGCATCCGGCACGGAGGATCTCATCCTCATCCTGCCGCAGCTCTCTTTTCACGAATTCGGCTCGCAGCTTCTCGGAACGAGCGCATGGAATTCTCGGCGCCTCATCAGGATGGTCGGGAGGGATCTCGAGGGCGCGCTTTTTCCCGCCGATATCGATCAGCTCGGCGGCGAACGTCTCTTTGCGAGCGCGTGCGCCCTCGTGAACGAACCCGCGGGGGAGATCAATCAGGTGGTCATCGGGGGCTACCGGGGGACGAGGCTCCTCCTCGAGGCGCTCGCGAAAAGCAAATCGGGAGGAGCGACCCTGAGGGAAGAGATGTCCCGTCTTCTCGAGAAGAGACGGCACCCGTTTCTCGATCTCGTCGCGGGCGAGGGCATCCTGTTCTACACCGTGAGAAACGAACGGGCCGTGGAATACGGCGTTCTCAAGACGGACCGCTAGCGGCGAAGCTGAAATTTCACGAGAAAACTCACCCAGAAGAAAACCGGTTTTCCCCCTTCATGGACCGGCTTGAAGAGAAACTGTTTCACCGCGGTGATCGAAGAGGTTTCGAAGCTCACCGTGCCATAGGAGGAACGCACGTATGCCTCGTTCACGGTGCCGTCGCTCGCGATGTACGCCTCGACGAGGACGTATCCCTCTTCAGCCGAGAGAAGGGCGTCGATCGGGTATTCGGGCTTGACCATCCTGAGGATGACGTAATCTTCCCGGTACGGAGCTGCCGCGCGTGAGGCGTAGGTGCGGTAGGCGTATTCTCCCGGCATTTCGAGGGAGATCTGCTGTTCGCGTTTCCGTTCGGCGCGCTTCGGCGCCGGCTCGTTCCCCTTTGCGCGCTTCGGTTTGTCTTCACCCTCGATCAGGATATCCTGAACGATCATCACGTGCCTCTCGCGGGTCGTAATTTTTGCCGGTGAAGCGCGATTGTCGACGATCGATATTTCCGGTTCGAACTTCAACGGGCCCTCGTAGCCGAGGGAGATGAGGTCTTTCAAGAGTTCGATGCGCGCGAAAGTCACGAGAACGAAAAAATGGATGAGAATCACGGCGGGGAAAATGAGCATGAGTCTCTTGCGCATCCGGCGATCGTGCTCGCTGATTTTCCCCATGCTGTGCGTCCTCTTTCCCTTGTGTACAATATCGTACGACGCTTTTGACGGTGTCAAGCGCGGGGTGGGGAGTGCAGGGCGGAATCCGGCCGCCGGCTCAGGGCATCTCGACGACGAGCGTCGATTCATTCGGGAAAATCGTTCTCATAAAAAGCGCCGATCGTCCGTCGACCAGACGCACCGTCACGAGATGAATTCCCGGGTCGACGAGGCCGAAGGACGCCGAGCCGCCGGCGTCGGTCGTGCGAGTGGAGAGCCGGTCGACGTCGACGGTTGCCCCAACCGCCGGTATGCCCCGCGAGACCACCTTCACCGTGAAAGCGCCGGCGACGACGCCCTCGTAGCCGAAATGGCCCGCGATCGCGACGAATATCCTCTCCGCCTCGAGGCGGAGCCGCGGCTCGGCGCTCATCGCGGTTTCGCGCGCGGGCTCTTCGATCGGTCCGCAGTAGATCTCGCATGCCGCGCACGACGTCTGCTGGAGGAATAGGTCCGCCCATTCCCTGGCCGCGAACGGGTCGTCCGGCGCGAGGGAACCGAGGGCGGAGGCGAGTCGCTCCGCAATGGCGCGTCCGCGCGCGCTTCCCGGGAAGAACAGCACGCATCGGGGCGCGTCGATCGAACGGGGCGGCGCGCCATGCCGAATGCCGACGGCGAGCTCCGCGTCGGCGCGGTTGACGACGTAGACGCGCTCCTGCGCGGAAATCGTCTCATCCCCCTTTCGCGTGAGCGTGACCGAGGCCCCCGCCCGTTCGAGGAGATTCTGGAGGCGCCGCGCGACCGCGAGATTCACGGAGGCCCCGCGCAGCGAGCCGGCGCCTCGACCTCCCGGATCGGAGCCTCCGCCGCCGGGATCGACGGCGATCCGTTTCCCCGCGAGGACGCCGCCGAAGAGAGGGCTGAGCCGGACGGTCGTGACGTTCGGAGAAGAGCCGGCGGGTAGCCTGTCGAGAAGCACCGGTGCGTAGCCCGCCGCGCTTACGAGGAGCGTTTCGGGGCGGCTTGACGCCGGGACGAGCAGCCTTCCCGCCTCATCCCCGAGCACGCTCGCGGCGGGGCTGCCGCCGACGACGGGGCGCGAGACCGCTTTTCCCGTCAGCGCGTCTATCACGACGATCGCCGTGGAGGTCCGCTCCTCGAACGCCGGCAGTCTGATCTCACCGGTCAGACTGTCCGCCGAGACCCAGAACGGCTCGCGGGCGAGGCCGAGCGGCGTTTCGAAGCTGAACGCTCCGTTTCTGGAGGCGCCCGAGAACGTTTCGCCTTTACCTGCGAATCGAGCGACGACGGGGGTGCCGTCCGCGACGCTCAGACCGAGCTCATCGAGCACTCTTACGGAGATCGACGCGATTCCCCCGGGCTTCTCGTTCAGGGGGAGGGGAATGATGTGCCGCGCGGGCCGCTTGAGAAGGATCGCGGCGGCCGCGCTCCACGCGGTCGCTCCCTGCGCGCTTCGGATGAACGCCTGGAGACGGTACGTCCCGTTCGGCAGATCGGGAGGCATCGGATAACGGATGATCGAATTCGCCGCCTCGAACATCGGAACGACCTCTCGATCGCCGATGCGAATGCGCGCGGAGGCGGGATCGATCGGCACGCCCGCCGCTCCTTTAACCGAGAACGAGATCTCCGCGGGGGCCGCGAGCGTGTCGCGCGCCGGGGAGAGCCGCGCGATCGAAGGAACGCCCCGCGAGAAATATTCGATGAGTCCGAAGAAATAGGCCTCGGCCTCGAGCTTCTGTTTTTCCGAGAGTTTGAGGCGCTCCTCGATGACGGGATGCGAGAGATAACTCGCCTCGCCGAGGATCGCGGCGCGGGCCGTCGAGTGTCTGAGAACGAAGTAATTCCCGGGCTTGACCTCGGAAATCTCGATCCCCAGGTTGCGCGCGAGGTGCACCTGGATGTTTTCGGCGAGCTCAAGAGAGGAGCCCGGATCGTCCGCGCGGTAGTAAACCTCGATCTTGTTGACGTCCCGTTTTACGGGGAAATTCGCGTTGTGATGAATTGAAAGGAAGACGTCCGGTTCGAGCTCGTTCGCTTTCGCGACGCGGACCGCGAGGTCGTCCCCCGGTTCGCTGGAGCCGGGAGGAAGGTGGTCCCGGTCCGCCGTGCGGGTGAGATGGGTACGGGCTCCCGCATCAGTGCAGAGCCCCCAGAGATAGAGCGCGACGCCGAGATTCGCGTCCGCTTCGCGCAGGCTGTCGGCGCCGAGCGCGCCGTCGAACGCGCCCCCGTGCCCCGGATCGATCACGATCGTTCTGCCGGCGAGAACGTGGGGCTCGAGCGATTCGGACCTTTCCTTGAGCCGCGCATAGAGGCCGTCCTGGCCGGCCCTGCGCGCGGCGCATCCGGCAAGGACGAGGCCGCCGAGCGAAAGGAGTATCACGAGACGCAGCGATCGATTCATCGAAAGCTCCTTTTTCCCTGGTTTCAAGCTAAGCATTCTTTACCAGAAGCGTTCCCCTTCATCAAGAAGCAATTTCGCGGCGGCGAGGGCTCGATCTTCCGGCGCGAAAAATGCGCCCATGGGGCCCATATATTGTGAAAATAGTTGACGGTATCCCCTATATATGGTAGAAATCCATAAATTCAGCTTGAGTAATAAGGTTAAAGAAAATGGATATTCAATCGTCCCTGAAGAAATTACCGTCGGTCGAGAAGGTTCTCGAGGACGCCCGGATCGCTCCGCGAATAAACCTTCTTTCACGGAAGGGCGTTACCCGGATCGTCCGGGAAGCGATCGAGCGCCGCCGCGCGATGCTGCTCGAAGGCTCAAAGGCCCGCGCCTCCGGGAATGATATCATGGCGTCCGTCGCCGACGATGTCGTCTCGGAGCTCGACGCGCTCTCGAACTCCGGGACGCGCCGGGTCATCAACGCGACGGGGGTGGTCCTCCACACGAACCTCGGCCGCGCGGTTCTCGGGGAAAGCGTGCGCGCGGCGATCGACGCCGCGGCGCGGGGCTACGTCGATCTCGAAATCGATCTCGCGAGCGGGAAGCGAACGGAGCGCGGGCTCCGGGTCGCGAGACTGCTCTCGCTTCTCACCGGAGCCGAAGACGCGTTCGTCGTGAACAACAACGCCGCGGCGGTGTTGCTCGCCGTGCAGACGATCGCGGGTTCCGGCGCCGTCGCCGTGTCGCGCGGAGAGCTCGTCGAGATCGGCGGGAGCTTCAGGCTCCCCGAGATACTTGGGCTGGCGGCCGGGCGCGTGATCGAGGTCGGGACGACCAACCGGACGCACCGGAAGGATTACGAGAAGGCCATTCGGGACGGAGCCACGCTGCTCCTCAAGGTTCATACGAGCAATTACCGCATCGTCGGATACACGAACGAGGTGCCGTTGAGCGAGCTCGCCGAGGTCGGGCGGGCCGCGGGCGTGAGCGTCATGTACGATCAGGGGAGCGGGGTTCTCTACCCGCTGCGGGGCGCGGGGATCGAGGGGGAGGAATGCCTCGAAACGACGCTCGAGAGCGGCGTGGATATCGTGAGCTTCAGCACCGACAAGGTGCTCGGAGGCCCGCAGGGAGGTGCGCTCGTCGGAAGCGCCTCTCTCATCGCGAGGATGAAGGAGAATCATCTCTCGAGGGCGCTCCGGCCCGATAAGCTGGCGCTGGCGGGTCTCGAGCAGGCGCTGCGCGATTACTGGAACGGGAGTTTCGAAGGGATACCGTCGCTTCGCATGATCATGGAACCCATGGAGCGTTTGCGGGAGAGGGCCGCCGGGCTCGCCGGGCGCATCGCGGCGCACGGTGTGCGCGACCTCGACGTGAAGATCGCCGAATCGGAGTCTTCCATAGGGGGCGGCAGTTTTCCCATAAATCCCTTGCGGACGGTCGTCGTGCAGATTACCCTTCCTGCGGGCCATGCGGAGCGGCTGGCCGCGCTCGTGCGCACGGGGAGCCCGTCCGTGCTGGTCCGCGTCAAAGACCATTCGATAATGATCGATCCGCGAACGATTCTCAGCGATGAAGAGGATGAGCTTATTGCCGAACTCGTCGACGGGCTCGAAAGAATTCTCAAGAGGGAGTGATCGGAATGACCGGTGAAGATCGGGGAAAAGCGAAAGACGGTTCGTGCGAAGGGGTGGGAGGAGGCTACACGATATTCCTCGACGAGGAGCGCATTCGGGCTTTCATGGCGGCGGGGGACCCCTCCTCCGCGAGCGAGCTGGATCATTTCAGCGACGTGGGCGCCCAGCTCGAAAAACGGATCAAGGAGCGGAGCGGCGCGGTGATACTTGCCCTCTCCGCCGGCGAGAAGGGGATATCGCGCGATTTCGCGGTGCTGCAGATCGCGCACATCATCGCGAAGCACGGCAGGAACGTTCTCATCGTCGACGGCGACTTTCTGAACTCCGGCCTGAGCGGTCTCGTCGAGAGCGTCGAGGAGCACGGCTTCCTCGATCTGCTGCTCTACGGGAGCTCGCTCAAGACGGTCACGCGGGCGGTCGGGATCGAAGGCGTGAGCGTCGCCGGACCCGGCTCGTTCCCCGTTTCGCGCACGATTCCCTTCGCCATAAAGGAATTCGAGAAGATCATGGAGTTCCTCCGCACGAAGCACGACGTCGTCATCTACTGCTCGACGCTGTACACGGAGGACGCGAAGATCAATCCTCTCGCCAAGCTCGCCGACGGCATACTCCTCTGCTGCCGGATCGACGACATGAGCGATGGGGAGCTGCAGAAGAACATCAAGGCGCTCGGCGAGGAAAAGGTCCCGCCGGTCGAGCTCGTCTGTTTCTGCGGGAAGCGCGCCCAGGCGACGGCCCCGGTTTCAAGGAGGGCTCTCGAACCGGTCGACGGCGGGCCGGCGATCGCGGCTCCGAAAGAAACGCCTGCCGGCGATGACGAACCGTCGGCGATTCCCTTGATAGAGAAAAGCGAAGACCTTGAGCCGCTCGAAGAGATCGAGCCGGAAAAGAAACCGCGCCTCAGCGTGCTCCGCATCGTGAGCATCTCCGCGGCGATTCTCATCCTCGCCTTCATCGTGTGGTGGGCCGTGCTCAACCGGACGGTTCGCGAGAAGGAGCCCCTCGGCACGACGCCGGGGGAGGTCGCGCGGGCCGCGGGCGACGGCGCGCTTTCGTACGTGAAGGATTCGGCGGCGGCACCCGCCGAAAGCGTCGCCGCGGCGGTGCGCATGGAGCCGAAGGCCGCCGATACGGCGAGGACGGAGATCGTTCCGGGACGGGGCCTATACACGATCCACATCGCCTCGTTCAGGGAAATGTCCCGCGCCGAGGTCGAGAAGGCGTACCTCGAGAAGAACGGATTTCCGGCGCGGATCGTCGAGGTCAAGATCAAGGGCGCGAACTGGCTCCGTGTTCTCGTCGGCGAGTTCGCGACGGAGAGCGAGGCGGCGAAGACGAGACTCGATCTCCTGGGACTCAATAAGGTCGGGTATGCGCGGGTCGTGACCATCGAAGCCGCGACCCGTTGACGGGGGACATTCGAATGACGTTGGGAGGATACAACCGGTGAGCCTTTCGAAACTCGAAATGGTGGGCTTTAAATCGTTCATGACCCCGATCAACCTTGAATTCAAGCCGGGGATCACGGCGATCATGGGCCCCAACGGCTGCGGCAAGACGAATATCGTCGACGCGGTTCGCTGGGTCCTCGGGGAACAGAGCGCCCGCCAGCTCCGCGGCTCGAAGATGGAGAACGTCATATTCAACGGCACCCAGCAGCACAAACCGATGGGGTACGCCTCCGTGAATCTCACGATCAACAACGAGCGCGGCCTGTTTCCGCTCGATTACGCCGAGATCACGATCACGCGGAAGGTGTACCGTTCCGGCGTGAGCGAGTACTTCATCAACAAGATGCCGTGCCGGCTCAAGGATATACGCGACCTATTCGCCGATACGGGGACGGGGAGTCATTCGTACTCGGTCATCGAGCAGGAGATGATCGATTGGGTCCTGAACGACCTGCACGGCGAGCGCCGCCTCATGTTCGAGGAGGCGGCGGGCATCGTCAAATATCGCATGCGCCGGGAGGAGGCGCAGCGGAAGCTCGACCTCACCGACGCCGATCTTCTGCGTCTCGAGGACATACTCGAGGAGCTCCGGTCGCAGGTGCGGTCGCTCAAGTATCAAATGGCCAAGGCGCGCCGCTACGAGATCGTGAGAGACAGGATCAGGAACTGGGAAGTTGTGAACATCCGCGCGCAGCTCTCGGATATCATCGGCGGCAGACGCGCGGCCGAAGCGGAGCTCACCGAGTATTTGACCCGTTCCCGGAGCGAGGATACCTCGCTCGCCGAGCTCGAGCGGAAGGTCGAAGATGCGCGCGCCTGCCACCTCGAGCTGGAGCGGAAGCGAACGGAGCTCCAGAACAACCGCTACGACATTCGCCGGAGGATCCAGTCCTCGGAAGAGAAAGTGATCCAGTTCACCGAGCGCGAGAGCCAGGCGCGGATCCGCGTCGAGCGCGCATCGCGTGAAATAGCCGAGGCGGAGGGCCGCCTCGGGCATATCGCGGAGCGCGTCGCCGAGGTGACGGGGCTCAGCGCGGGGACGGGCGCGAGGATCGGAGCGGAAGAGGGAGCGCTGGTCGCTCTCGCGGAGGATTTCCGCGCTCTCGTGCAGCGGATCCAGGCGCTCACCGCGAAGCTGATCGAGATGAAGCAAACGCAGCTCGATTTTCTCCAGGACCAGGTCAGGGTGAAGAACACCCTCGAGCATTTCCAGGGGATGCTCGCGGAGCTCGACGCTCGTTCGTCCGACACGCGCGAGCGCATATCCGGGGCTGAACGGGAAGGGCAAAGTCTCGCCGCCGAGAAAGAGGTCAGGGCGGCCGCGTGCCGGGAGCTCGAGGAACGCGGCTCCGCTCTCGATCGAGAGCGGTCGGGCCTCGTCGACTCGATGCAGGAGCAGGAAAAGCGGATATTCGAGCGTGAGCGGCTGCTCGCCGAGAAACGCGCGGAGCTCGCCCACCTGAAAAGCAAGCACGAGCTCCTCCGGAGGATGAAGGAGAATTTCGAGGGGTTTCCGGGCGGGGCGCGGGAGGTCCTCACGAGCGGCGATATCCGCGTGCGGGGTCCGCTCGTCGAGTTCCTCAAGGTTGAGGACCGTTACCGCCCCGCATGCGAGGCGGTGCTGGCGGGCATGCTTGACGGCGTCGTGGTCGACCGGTTCGCCACGGCGCTCGATCTCGTACGCGAGATCGCGGAGAAGAAGCCGGGACGCGTGCGCCTCTTCGCGGAGGATGCGCGGCCGGCGGAGCAGAGCACCGGGGTCGGGGACGTTCCCGGCTGTCTCGGCGCGCTCGCCTCGTTCGTCGCGGTCGACGATTCGCGGAGGGGGCTCGTCGAGAATCTGCTTCGCGGCGCATACGTTTTCGAGGACGCGGGCGCGGCGATCGATTTCGTTTCATCGGATCTGGGGAGGGATGCGACGGCCGTGACGCTCTCCGGCACGGCGTTCTCCAGCTCGGCGGGAGTCTATTTCGCGGGGAGCGGCACCGAGGAGTTCTCGCTGCTCGGCCGCACGAACGATCTCGAGCGGATCGGGGAAACGATACCGGAGCTCGATCGCGAGGTCGCCGGCATGACGGTCGCCTGCGAGGATGAGCGCTCGGCTCGCGAGAATCTTCAGGCGCGGGTGCGCGAGCTCGAGGGGGAGATTCAGCGGGTCCGCGAAGAGTATTCGATGCGGAAGGAAGAGCTCCAGAGCTGCGAGAAAGATCACGCGATGCGCAAGGAGAAGGTTTCCCTTCTCCTCAGGACGCTCGACGAGATCGAGACGTCGCGATCCGAGATCCTCGCAAAGTTCGAAGAGATGAAGCTGTCCCTCCGGATGCAGGAGGAGAGCGGCGAGGCCCGGCAATGGACGGATATAGAGACGGAGCTCGCCGCGCTCCAGAAACGCAAGGAGGAGATCGAGGCCTCCCTCACCGAGAAGAAGATCGCGCTCGCTTCCCTCAAGGGGGCGCTCGACAAGGACCGGGAGGAGTTGAAGGGGCTCGCCGAGATGGAAAGCCAGTTCAGCGGCATCGCCGGCGATCGGCGCCGCGAGATATCCGAATCGGATGCCGAGCTCTCAGGGTTCGGCGCCGCGATCGGCGCGGAGCGATCCGTCGTGCACGCGCTTCTCGAGGAGGAGCGTTCCTACGAGCGGGGGATCGACGAGCTCGCCGGCAGTCTCGAGGAGCGGCGCGCCGAGGCCGATACGGCGGAGAAGGAGCTCAAGGCGCGCGCGGCCGAGCGCGAACGGATATTCGAACGGCTGAACGAAATCAAGATCACGATCTCGACGTTCGAGACGCAGATGCAGAACCTCGTCGACAAGGCGAAGGAGATGTACGCCGCCGATCTCGGCTGCTACCTCGATGGTGAAGAGCTTCCCCTCACCGATGAGGAGGCGGCCGTGACGAAGGAGATGCTCGACCGGGAGAAGAAGAAGCTCGAATCGATCGGCCCCGTGAACCTCGCCGCGGTCGGGGAGTTCAACGAGAAGAAAACACGCCTCGACTTCCTCGAATCGCAGAAGGCCGATCTCGTCAAGGCGAAAGAGGAGCTCGGCGAGGCGATCGGGAAAATCAACGCGCGGGCGAGAAGCCGGTTTCTCGAGACGTACGAAATCGTCCGGAAGAATTTCCAGGAGACGTTCCAGATTCTCTTCGAGGGGGGAGAAGCGGATCTCGCTTTGAGCGAGGCCGCCGACCCTCTCGATGCGGATATCGTCATAACGGCGCGGCCCAAGGGAAAACGCCTTCAGGATATCGCGCTCCTCTCGGGCGGCGAGAGGGCGCTCACGGCGCTCGCGCTTCTCTTCGCCCTCTACAAGACGAAACCGAGCCCCTTCTGCATCTTCGACGAGGTGGATGCCCCTCTCGATGACGCCAACATACAGCGGCTTCTCAGGATGCTCCAGGTATTCAAGAAGGATACCCAGTTCATCATCATCACGCACAACAAGCGCACGATGGAGGTCGCGGAGACGCTCTACGGCATCACGATGGAGGAGCGCGGCATCTCGCGCGTCGTATCGGTCGACTTCGACGGGATCGAGAAAGTTCTCCGGAACCGCGCCGCTTCCGAGCGCGTGCTCGTGCCGTCGGAAGCCTCCTCGAACTGACGGGGATTTCGCATGCAAAAGCTGTTTCAGGGTCTCAGGAGGACGAAGGAACGTCTTTTCGGCTCCTTAGCGGGGATATTCTCCGGGGGGGCGCTCGGTGCGGAAGCTCTTGAAGAGCTCGAAGGGGTCCTCCTCTCGGCTGACCTCGGACCGGAGGCGACGGAAAGGATCATCGAGCGTCTCCGCAAACAGGCGGGTGCGGCCGCGGGGCCGGGCGACTATCGCCACATCATAGCCGAGGAGCTCCTCTCGATAATCAGGGAAACCCCCGCTTCGGAACCTCCGAAAGGGCGCCCGCGCGTCATTGTGGTCGTTGGTGTAAATGGCGTCGGGAAAACAAGTACCATCGGAAAGCTCGCGTATCTTTTCAAGAACGAAGGACACTCCGTTGTCCTCGCGGCATGCGACACCTTTCGCGCGGCGGCTGTCGAGCAGCTCGAGCTCTGGGCCGAGCGTGCCGGAGTGCCGATCGTTCGGCAGAGGAGCGGGGCGGACCCCGCCGCCGTCGCCTTCGACGCGGTGCAATCCGCGAAGGCGAAGGACGCCGATATCGTGATCGTCGATACCGCGGGGCGGCTCCACACGAAGGTCAATCTCATGGACGAGCTGAAAAAAATATTCAAGGTGCTTTCGACGAGAATGGAAGGCGTCGGCCTCGAGAGCTGGCTCGTTCTCGACGCTAATACGGGACAGAACAGCCTCCGGCAGGCCGAGGCCTTCACCGCGGCGCTCCCGGTATCGGGGCTCGTCCTCACGAAGCTCGACAGCACGGCAAAGGGGGGTGCCATCGTCACGATCCAGCGAAACCTCCGTGTCCCCGTCATCTACGTGGGCGTCGGCGAGGGGCTCTCGGACATCGAACGGTTCGATCCCGAGCTTTTTGTCTCCGCCATGCTCGGTGAGTAACGGCATTTGTCCTCTTGACACTACCGACGGCGCTGATTAAAATTGGATTACATTGCAAAGGCCCCTGTCGGGGCCTCTAACCTTCGGGGCGGGGTGAAAATCCCCACCGGCGGTGAAAGCCCGCGAATGAGTTCGATGCTCACCGATCCGGCGCAATTCCGGAGCCGACAGTGACAGTCTGGATGGGAGAAGGTTTTTGCCCTCTTGCGGGTGCGGCATCCCGCAGGTGCGCGATCTCCCCCGATATTCGAACCCCGAAGCAGCGGTTTTCTCTCGAAGGAGAGGGCTATGGATCTCGAAGAGAAATATATGCGTCGCGCGCTCGAGCTCGCCGAAAACGCGCTGGGGGAGACCTTCCCGAACCCGCTCGTCGGAGCCGTCGTCGTGGCGGGGGACCGGATCGTCGGCGAGGGGTAT
>JBAZPL010000040.1:0-16271 GCA_041648155.1 Candidatus Krumholzibacteriia bacterium | reverse complement strand
ACTGCGCGACGGCGAGCTCGCGCGAGAGGGATGAAGGCCCGAAGTGGAGAAGCGCCTTGAACCCTTCCGTTTCGATCTTCACCGGCTCGTTCAGACTATCAAAGGTCGAAGCCTTCCTCAGAACCTTCTCGAGCAGAGGATCGTTCGGAGCTGCGGGATCGAACTTGAGCAGCCGCCCGTAATCGTCCGAGCTCAACGGGGGAATACCGATCTGCGGGCTCCAGATCGTCGGCCTCCCTGCGGCGTCGGTGATGATGAAAGGGGCGTTCAGGTCGCGCAACGTCTCGCTAATGAAATCGAGGCTGCTTGTATCGTCGAGCCGATCGATCTCAAGCGCGATGAAACGGGCGTACTGGCGTGTCGTCCGCGCCGATTGCGCGCTCATCTTCTTGATGAGGCCATTGTTGTACACGAGGGCGAAGGAGACGACGATGACGCTCCCCGCGATGATATACACTTTGAGGAGAAACGGAAAATTTCGTGGCGCCCTCATGATCTGCTCAGGCCTCGAGGTATTCCCGGCCCCCCAGGTAGGGGACGAGGGCACGGGGGACACGGACCTTGCCGGTCGGCGTTTGGTTGAGCTCGAGGATCGTCGCGATGACCCGCGGAAGCGCGAGCCCCGAGCCGTTCATCGTGTGCACGAATTCGGGCTTCTCGTTCGGCCGTCTCTTGAAACGGATATTCGCCCGGCGCGCCTGAAAATCCTCAAAGTTGCTGCAGGACGAAACTTCGAGCCATCGGCCCATCGCGGGAGCGAACGTCTCGAGGTCGTAGCACTTCGCGGCGCCGAAGCTCATGTCCATCGTGCAAAGCTCGATGACACGGTACGGGATCTCGAGCGCCTCGAGCACGGCGGTCGCGTCGCGGGTGAGCGATTCGAGCTCTTCGTACGACGTTTCGGGAAGCGAGAGCTTCACCATTTCGACTTTGTCGAACTGATGCACCCGCACGAGCCCCTTCGTATCCTGGCCGTAGCTTCCCGCCTCGCGGCGAAAGCACGGGCTGTATGCGGTGAGCTTGACCGGGAGGCGCGCGCCGTCAAGCACCGCTCCGCGGTACATGTTGGTGAGCGGAACCTCGGCAGTGGGAATAAGAAACAGATCGTCCTTCTCGCTGAGGTACATATCCTCGGCGAGCTTCGGAAGCTGCGCGGTGCCGACCATGCACTCGCGGCTCACGAGATACGGCACCGAGACCTCCTCGTAGCCCTGCTCCCGATGCAGATCGATCATGAAGTTGACGAGCGCCCGGGAGAGGCGCGCCCCGTCCCCCCGAAGCACGACGAATCCCCTGCCGCTCAGGGAACTTCCCGCGCCGAGATCGATAATCCCGAGTTTCTCGCCGATATCCCAGTGGGGAAGCATTCCTTCGAAAGGCTCGGGAACCGCTCCCCAGGACCTCCTCACGACGTTGTGCTCCTGACACGTGCCGTACGGCGCCGAATCGTGCGGCAGATTCGGTATGAAGAGGGCGAGCTCGTCGAGCCGCGCGCCGAGATCCTTGAGCTCGGCGTCGATTTCCTTTATCCGCTCGGAGGACCGCTTCATCCGCTCGAGAATCGCGCCGGCGTCCAGGTTTTCCTTCTTGAGACGGGATATTTCCTGAGAAGCTTCATTGCGCTCGTGCTTGAGATTCTCGGTCTCCTGGATCAGGGCTCGTTGCCGTTCGTCCAGGGCGAGGAACGCGTCGAGGTCGAACGAAGCGCCCTTCTTGCGCAGCCCCTCGCGTACCCGGTCCGGATCCTTCCGTATGAGCTTTCGGTCAAGCATCGCGTCAGCCGTTCCTCCGCAGTCTCCTGAACGATGCGATGATCTCCTCCCCGCCCGTGGCGAGGAGCTCGTTCGCGAGCTTCTCGACGACCTGCGACCGGTCGGCGAGCGCTCCGCTCATGATGCCCGATATCTTTTCGGAACCGTCGAAGGCGACGATCGCCGCCTCGATCTCGAATACGTTTTCATCGACGTTGGCAAGAACGCCTACCGGGGCCTTCCCGTCCTTCGCCAAGCGATCGAGAAACATCCGCTCGATCTCGACTTCCATCGCCGCCGATTGATCGTTGATATCCCGCAGCATCGATAAGACGTCTTTCCTGTCGCGCCGGCCGACGAGCGCCAGCGCGCCCTGTCCGGCGACGGGGGTGCAGATCGACGTCGTGAAGACCTCGACGACATGCTCCTGCTGATTGAGCATCTCGACATCCGAAGCGGGAAAAACGAACGCGTCGATCGTTCCGTTATTCATCGCGTCGAAGAGGCCGCCGAAATCGTCGTCTCCGTCCACAAGTCTGAGATCGCTCCGGTAATAGAGGAGCTGCCACCGCTTCACCGGATCGTTCACCGCGACACGGGTATTCTCCGGTTGTTCGTCGAGAATGAGGCTCTCGTGCGAGACGAGCGCGTCGAATGGATTCGTCCTCGCGAATATCGCGGCGATCTCGAGCGTGCCCGCGATCTGGAGCGGGATCCAGCGCGCGTCCATCACGGCGACGTCGATCTCCCCTTTCCCGAGGCGTTGGAGAACGGCCGCCGCTCTCCGCGCTTCGAGCTTCCGGGGCGCCGGCTTCGCGCGATCTTCCCTTCCCGGGCCGTCGGGCGCGTCGACAAACTCTACGTTCGGGTGCGCCTCCACGAGCGCGGCGCAGGCTCGAGCGCGGCAGAGCTTCGACAACGCGTCCCCTCGGCTCCCCACGATGATATGTTTCGCGCGGCCCATAACGACTCCTGTGCGCACCGGCATTGCTGAAACGCTCGAGCACCAAGCTATCACAGCATTCTGAAAAACGCAATTGGAAAGGTGGTCGCAGCGGAGGCGAGAGGGCTAGCGCTGGCGCGCAATGTTCTGAGCGGCGGTGATGCCGCAGCCGCCGAGTATCTCCTCCTCGGCCGATCCAGGCAGCTTGAAACGCACCATCGACCTAAGCGCGACGATAAAAATAAGCAGAGCGAACGCGAACGCGGCGCCGAGAGCGATGACGTTCCCCCGCATCGTGAGAACGCCGAGAACACCAAAGACGGCGGATGTTCCCCAGAGGACGAGATCAACTTTCCTCATCGAGCGGTGACGGTAGAGGAGCATGTGATGGAGATGCCGATGATCGGCCTCGAACACGGGACGGCGCGTGACGAGCCGCCGCACGAATGCGAGCGCCGTGTCGAGAAGCGGCACGGCGAGGATCATGATGTTGCCGGTGATCCGGTAGAAAATGTCCTCGCCGGGCGCGACGAGGAGCAGCGAGACGAGACCGAACAGAAGCCCGAGAAAGAGGCTGCCCGAATCGCCCATGAAGATCGACGCCGGCGGGAAGTTGTACCTGAGAAACGAGAGCGTCGCGCCGCAGATGACAAGCGAAACCGCGACGACGAGCGGTTGACCCATAAGCTGCCCGGCGACGGCGAACGAAGCAGCCGCTATGAATGCGAGTCCCGACGCGAGACCGTCGAGCCCGTCGATCAGATTGAACGACGTCGTCACGACGAACATCCAAACGGCGATCGCAAGAAACAGCGGCAGGATGAGATACACGGCGACGCGCAACGCCCCGAAATGCATGAGGAGAGCGAGCCCCACCGCGGCGACGAAAACGGAAACAGCGATCTGAAGAATGAGCTTATAGATGTAATGGAGGCTCCGCAGATCGTCGATGATGCCGAGAAGAAACACGAGGAAACCGCTCGCTATCAGCACGGGAGTGAATGCCTGCACGACCGGACCGTCCGGAAGAAAAAACAAAAAGAGCGGAAGGAGAGTGAAGAGTATCGCGCCGATGATCCCCACACCGCCTATATGCGCGATGTCTCTGCTCGTGCGCCCGTTCGGTTTCTCGCAGATCCGCAGACGCGCCGCCATTCCGCGGACGAGCGGCGTGAACAGCAACCCGAACGCGAAGGACAGGACGACCGCGAGAATGAGCCCGATTTTCGTCAATTGTTCGCTCCTTGTAACCCTCCTCTCTAAGCATCGAATATCCGCGAAGATGTGTCAAGCGGGACTTTGGGCGCCTGACTTTGGGCACCTCAGAGCCGTCCCCGGGGTTTCGGCGCCGTTCGCGACGGTTCCGCCCGGACGGCCGGGCCATCAACGGGACTTCTTGAGGAGCGAGCGGATGATTCCGGTGATCTCGGCGCGCGTCACGATCTTAAGGACGAGCGCACACGCGCCGAACACCGCGGTGATGGCGAGCGCGTGGAGAATCGTCACGAAGAGATTCGGCGGCTCGTCGACGAAGGCGCGGTATGCGAGCACGATGAGCGCGGCGACGGGCACGGTCTTCGCGACGGAAATGGTGTCGGCCCGACCCCAGAATCGCGGAAAGGCGCCCCAGAGCGTCTTGAGTCCGATTATCTCGATCGGGATGTAGGAAGCGAGTGTCGCGATGATCGCGCCGGTCGAAGCGAGCTTCGGAATGAGCGCGATGTTGAGGATGAAATTCACCGCCGCGCCGGCGAAGGTGAGCCGGGCGTAGACGCCGGCGCGATTCGCCGCGATGAGCCCGGGAAGAACGACGACGCCGATGCACCGCATCACGATGAGCGGAATAAAGAGCGTAAGGAGAAGCGCGGACGGCTCGAACCCCCGGCCGAAGAGCCCGACGACGATCCCCCGGGCAAGGCATGCGAAAACGACGGCGACGAGCGCGGCGTAGATGAACGATCCTCTGATCGACCGGTTCGTGAGAGCGGCGCAGCGCTGCCGGTCCCCCGCCGCGTACGCGGAGGCGAGACCGGGCCTCAGCATCATGATGAGCGCGAAAGTCGGGAAAAGCGCCGTCTCGGCGAGGCTTCGAGCCACCGAATAGAGCCCGACGTCAACCTTGCTCTGAAAGAACCCGAGCATGAGCTTGTCCTCGACCGTGAAGATCGCGACTGAGGCGCCGCTGATCGCGAGCGGCACGCTCAGCCGGAAGAGGCGCGACCAAATCCGCTCTCCGTCCCCGGCAGGCGCCGGCGCGCCGGACACGGCGAACAGCATGATGATCGAAAGAGCGCATGGAATGAAGGTCCCCGCGATGTAGCCGCCGAGCACCCCTTCAACACCGAAACCGAGAAACACGGCCGCGAGAACGAGCGAGACCTTTGCCGTGAGCATCGAGCAGCGCACGAAGAACAGAAACCGGAATCGGCTGATGCCGAGGGTCATAAGGTCGAAGAGCTCGTTGAGACTCACCGCGAGAATAAGGAGTCCGCTCATGCGGAAGAGAGGGAGCAGCGCCGGCTCCTTGAAGAAGGTCGTGAACCAGGGCGCGAACACGAACGCGGCGAGCGCGGTCGGGGCGGTGAACATGAGACGCATCAGAACGCTCAGGCGAATGAGCCGACTCATGCGCCACGGAGCGGTGACCTGATATTCCGAGAGAAGCTTTGAGGCGGCGCCGTCGACGCCGAACTTGCCCGCGATGAGGAGAACGGTGGCGAGCGCCATCGTCCAGTTGAGAAGACCGACGCCGCCCGGTCCGAGCCATCGGGCCGTGATGAGCGATATGAGAAAAGCGCTCAGGAGCGGCAACGCCGTCGCGCCGAAGGTCCAGATGTATCCCGCGGCGAAGGAGCTCTTGGATGAGGTATGCGATTCCATGTTCAGGCCGGGAACTGTTGTTCGAGAATATCGGCGATCCGTTCCGCGGTTTTTCCGTCCCAGAGGGGCGGCACGCGGTGGGCGCGCGCGGGACCGGCGAGAATCCGCGCCGCCTCGTCCCGTATTTTCCCGGGATCCGTTCCGACGAGAACGTTCGTGCCGATCTCGACCGTGATCGGCCGTTCGGTGTTCTCGCGCACCGTGATGCACGGGACTCCGAGCACGGTCGTCTCCTCCTGGATGCCGCCCGAATCGGTCACGACGATCCGCGCATGCCGCATTGCCTTGATGAAATCGAGGTATCCGAGAGGCTCGATGAGTTTCAGACCTTCGGGAATCTCGATGGCGCCGCGCGCCGATTCGATCGTTTTACGCGTGCGCGGATGGACGGGAAAGATCACGGGGATCGAGCGCGCGAGACCGGCGAGCGCCTGCATGATTCCCGCGAAAACGCCGCTCTCGTCGACGTTGGACGGCCGGTGCAGCGTGACGAGAACGTACTCGCCGGGGGCGGCGCCGAGCTCGTCGAGAATGCGCGAGCGCTCCGCCTTCGCCAGATAAAACAGGAGCGAGTCGATCATGATGTTTCCGACGAAGAAGATCCGATCGGGCTTCACCCCCTCGCGCAGAAGATTCGTCTCCGCCTCGGGTGACGTCGTGAAGCAGAATCTCGACAGGACGTCGGTGACCATCCGGTTGATCTCCTCGGGCATCGCGAGATCGAAGCTCCTGAGCCCCGATTCGACATGCGCCACCGGAACGAGCGCCTTCGCCCCGACGAGGGAGCAGGCCAGCGTCGAATTCACGTCACCCACGACGATGACGAGATCGGGACGCTCCCGCGCGACGATGCTCTCGAAAGCGATCATGATCCTCGCCGTCTGCTCCGCGTGGGAACCGGAACCGACGCCGAGATGAATGTCGGGCTCGGGAAGCTCGAGATCCTCGAAGAACACGCGCGACATGTTCTCGTCATAGTGCTGCCCCGTATGGACGAGCACCCAATCGAAGCGGCGGCGTCTTTTGAACTCACGGATGAGAGGCGCCGCTTTCATGAAATTCGGGCGGGCGCCGACAATGATGGCGGCTTTCACCGCTTCTCCTTTCGCCGGGAAGACTCCGCGATCCGCGAACGATAAAGCTTCGCGTAGTATCGCTTGAAGCTGCCTTCCTTGACCGGTTTCCACCAGAGCGCGTTCCGCGTGTACCAGCGCACGGTCCGTTCGAGACCCTCGTCGAAACCGACGCGCGGCCGCCAGCCGAGGGCGCGGGTCTTCCGCGAGTCGAGAGAGTACCGCCAGTCGTGCCCGGGACGATCCGAAACGAAGGTGAGAAGCGACTCATCCGCGCCCGTGAGCGCGATGATCTTCCGGGCGATCTCGATGTTGGGATGCTCCTCCCCCGCGCCGATATTATACGCTTCCCCCACCTTTCCTTCGCGCCCGACGAGCTCGATCGCGCGGCAGTTATCCTCGACGTAGATCCAGTCGCGGATATTCGAGCCGTCTCCGTATATCGGCAGCGGCTTACCCTCGATCGCGTTCGTGATGAAGAGCGGAATGAATTTCTCGGGATGCTGGTACGGACCGTAGTTGTTCGAGCTCCGTGTGATCACGGCGGGGAAACCGTACGTTTTGCCGAACGCGCGCACGAGGAGGTCGGCGCCCGATTTGCTCGCCGAATAGGGGCTGTTCGGCTGCACGGGATCGCTCTCGCGGAAGCTCCCTCGATCGGTGCTGCCGTACACCTCGTCGGTTGAAACCTGGACGAAACGGGGCACGCGCGCCTTGAGCGCGCGCTGCAGAAGCACGTACGTGCCGAGAACGTCCGTCTTCACGAAGCTCCCCGCCTCGAGAATGGAGCGGTCGACGTGCGTTTCCGCGGCAAAGTTGTACACGACGTCGACGCCGGGAAGCAACCCGTCGAGAAGACGCGCACAGCAGATGTCCCCGCGGACGAACCGGAAACCTTTTCGCCCCATGAACTCGCGCAGATTGTCCAGATTTCCGGCATACGTGAGCTTATCGAGAACGGTGACATCCACCTTCCGCCCTTCGCGGTACAGGAACCGGACAAAATTCGATCCGATGAATCCTGCTCCACCCGTGATAAGGATCTTCCGCATCGGCGCCTCCTCCCGGCCCGGCTGCGAGAGACGCGCGGTCCGCTACCGCGTCGTTCTCCCGAAGGAATGATACCTGAATCCCATCTTCTCCATCGTTTCAGGCTGATAGATGTTCCGGCAATCGAATACGACGGGGCTCCGCAGAAGCTTCATCACCCTGTCGAGATCAAGCAGCCGGAACTCGTTCCACTCGGTCATGATGACGAGCGCGTCGGCTCCCCGGACGGCGTCGTACGAATCCTCGCAGTACGAAATCCGCTCGCCATAGACCCGGCGCACGTTTTCGATCGCCGCGGGATCGTACCCCTTGACGCGAGCCCCCTGGGCGAGCAGGCGATCGACGAAGCGCAGCGCCGGCGACTCGCGCACGTCGTCGGTATTCGGCTTGAACGAGAGACCGAGCACGGCGACCGTCTTCCCCGCGAGGGCCGGCATTTCAGCCCGGATCTTTTCAACGAGCCGGTCCATGATGGCACGATTCACGTCCGCCGCCGCCCTGATGACGCGAAGGGGCACCCCCGCGTCATCGGCCGTGTGCATGATGGCCGCCACATCCTTCGGAAGGCAGGATCCACCATATCCGACGCCCGCGTGCAGGAACTTGGATCCGATCCGCCGGTCGAGACCCATCGCCCGCGCCACCTCATCGACGTCGGCCCCCACCTTCTCGCAGAGCTCGGCGATCTCGTTTATGAACGAGATCTTCGTCGCGAGAAACGCGTTGCTCGCGTACTTTATCAGCTCGGCCGTCCGGATCGACGTGAAGACGATCGGCGTTTCGAGGAGGTAGAGCGGCCGGTATATTTCGCCCATGATCTCGCGCGCGCGTTCGCTCTCGACGCCGATGACGACGCGGTTCGGGCGCATAAAATCCTCTATCGCAGAGCCTTCCCTGAGGAACTCGGGATTCGACACGCGGTCGAATTCGACCGGGCGCTTCAGGTTTTCGCGGATGATCTCGCCGACCCGCTCGGACGTTCCGACGGGCACCGTGCTCTTCTGGACGAACACCCGGTAGTCGCTCATGCACGAGGCGATGTCCTTCGCGACCTGGAACACCGACGAGAGATCGCACGAGCCGTCCTCCCGTTCGGGCGTTCCGACCGCCGAGAATATGACGGGCGAGTCCTCGACCGCTGCCTTGAGATCGGAGGTGAAAACGAGCCTCCCCGCCGAATAGTTGCGCGCGACGAGATCCTTGAGTCCGGGCTCATAGATCGGCATGACCCCGCCGCGGATCGAGTCGAGCCGCTTCTCGTCGATATCGACGCAGATCACGCGGTTGCCGAAATCGGCGAGACACGCGCCGCTCACGAGCCCCACATAGCCCGTACCGACCATGCATATCTTGAACATTCACATCTCCCTTGCGATCCGCTCCCAGTATTCGAAAAGCGCTCCGAGCATCTCCTCGGTCGAATGCTCCTGCTTCCATCCGCAGGAGAGCCGGAGGCGCGTGTTGTCGCCGACGAGCACCGGAATATCCGCCGGGCGGACGAGGCGCGGATCCTCCACGATCCTCACCGGGACACCGCACGCGCGGACGAGGAATTCGAGCGCGTCCCGGAGCTCGATCCCGCTGCCCGAGCACACGTTGTATACGCCCGGCTCGCTCGCATCCTCCGCGATCATCCGGTACGCGCGCACGACGTCGCGGACGTCGAGAAAGTCGCGCACGACGTCGAGATTGCCGACCTTCACGACCGGCTCGCGCTTTCCGGCCCGTATTTCCGCGCACTGCCGCGCGAACGCGGGGAGCACGAAGCGCACGTCCTGAGCAGGGCCCGTATGACCGAAGCTCCTCGTCGCGACGACGTCGATTTCGAAGGAACGTTCGTACTGGAGAGCAAGCATGGTCTGGGCCGCCTTGCTCACCGCGTACGGGCTCATGGGCTCGATCGGGCTCCCTTCGCCGAGAGGCATCGCGCTGCGCGGCCGCCGCCCGTACTCCTCGCTCGAACCGACGGAGAGGACGCGCACCTTGCCCGATCGCGTCTTCGCTCCCGGGCAGGCGTACGGAAGCGACCGCACACTCTCGAGAACGTTGAGCGTACCGAAGACGTTCGTCTCGAGCGTGGACCGCGGCTCTTCAAATGATCTCGCCGCGGAACTCTGCGCGGCGAGATGAAATAGGTAATCGGGCCGGACGTCCGCGACAAGCGTCTTCACGGCGCCGCCGTCGAGGAGATCGCAGCGGCGGTACACGATCCCCCCGGGCAATCCGGAGGGCGCGACGACGTCGGTCGCGATGACCTCGTGCCCCGCGGCGGCGAGCTCCTTCACGAGATAGGCGCCGACGAAGCCGCTCGCCCCGGTGACCAGTGAGCGCATATGGACTCCCGCCCCGCGGCCGTTATTTCCGGCCGGGGTTGTTTCGCCAAAAATCGAGGAGATCCCTGAGCGTCTGTTCGAACGGTATCTCGGGCTTCCAGCCCGTATCCGCCCGGAATTTATCGTTGGAACCCTCGAGATGCGGAACGTCGCTCGGCCTGAGCCGCGCCGCGTCCTGCCTCACCTCGGCTCTCACGTCCGCGAGCGAGAGAAGCATGTCGAGAATCTCGCTGATGCGGTAGCTCGTTCCCGAGCAGAGGTTGTACACCTCGCCGCTCTTCCCCTTCTCCAGGGCGAGCCAGTACCCGCGCGCGATGTCCCGCACGTCGGTGAAATCGCGCCGCGCCTCGAGGTTGCCGACCCGGATGACCGGCTGCCGCACGCCGCGCTCGATATCGATGATCTGTTTGGCGAAATCGGAGCAGACGAAGATCGCGGGACGCCGGGGTCCCGTGTGATTGAAACCGCGCGTCCGCACGACGTCCGTCCGGTAGCTCATGAAGTACTGGTACGCGAGCATATCCTGCCCAACCTTGCTCACCGCATAGGGGCTCAGGGGGCGCAGGGGATTCGTCTCCCTGATCGGAACCTCCCCGGGATAGACCATGCCGTACTCCTCGCTCGAGCAGGCGATCTGGATGCGGCAGCCGAGCTTGATCTTGCGCACCGCCTCGAACACGTTGAGTTGGCCGATGATGTTGGTGACGAGCGATTCGGTGGGCGCGTTCCACGACGTGGGAACGAAGCTCTGCGCGGCGAGATGGAAAATGTACTCGGGACGGATCTCTTCAATCGCGTCCCGCGTCGATGTCGCGTCGCGGAGATCGCATTCGATGAGCTTCATCTTGTCCCAGATATGCTCGATATTCTCCGTTCTGCTCCGCCACCGGACGATCCCGTAGAGCTCGACGCCCTTCTTCGTGAGGCAGAAATCGGCGAGATGGCTTCCGGCGAAGCCCGTGATACCGGTAATGAGGACTCTCATTGCGTTCCCCTTTGAAAATGGTATGCGCGGCCGGCGCCGTTGGGCATTCGGGAATGCGCCCGGCTGAACGTCCCGGCAGGGAGCTTAACTTTCAAATTGTAATGAAATTACGAGGGGCTCGTCAACGTGAATCGAGCCAGCGGCGCGCGGGTGGCGGCGATGGGGCCCCCGCACGCAGCGCAGCGAGCTCTGCGAGCGAGCACGTGCGGGGTGCAATCGCCGACAGGCCCCGCACCGCCCCGGGCGTCAGCGATAGACGAACCAGAGCACGATATAGGACGCGACGGTGGCGGCGATGGTGAAGGGGAATCCCATTTTCATGAATCTGCCGAAGGATATCGAATGCCCTTCCCGATGGAGGAGCCCGACCGCGACGACGTTGGCCGAAGCGCCGATCGGCGTGATGTTCCCGCCGAGACAGGCGCCGATGAGAAGCCCGAACGCGAAGAGCTCGACCGGGAGGCCCGCTTCGGTCGCGAACCGGATCACGACGGGGAGCATCGCCGTGACGTATGGTACGTTGTCGATGAAGCCCGAGAGAAGGACGGACGCCCAGACGACGGCCGAGTAGAGAACGAAGGGGTGCGCTCCCCTGAGAGCGCCGAGCTTGCCGACGACCGCCTCGATGACACCGCGGTTATCGAGCATGCCGACAAGCACGAAGACGCCCGTGAGAAACGCGGCCGTCCCCCAATCGAAATTCCGTACGATCCCGATCGTTCGCCGGCGATCGTGGAAGCCGAACCAGAAGCATCCGGCGAACGCCATCGCCATGCACACCGTCCCGCCGAACCACACGAAGCCCGGATCGATGAACGTCGCGCACGCCAGCAGCAGGATCATGAGAATCATGAGGAGGCTCGGAACGATGCTGAATATCGGCGTCACGGGAATCGGATCGAGCCTGCGCTTCATTCCCTTGAAGAAGTAAAAAAGGACGGCGAGGCTCGCGACCGCGCCGATCTGCACGAACCAGAATATCCCGGGCTTGAGGAGGCCGGAGCCGTCGCGCATGGGGTACACGATGAAATCCATGAAGTTCATCTTCATCGCGGCGCCGAGGATCATGCTCGGCGGGTCGCCGATGAGCGTCGCCGTTCCCTGCAGATTCGACGTGATGGCGATTCCGATGATCACGGGCACGGGAGAGACGCTCGCTTTCCGCGCGAGCTGGATGGCGACCGGCGCCACGATGAGCACCGCGGCCACGTTCTCGACGAACATGGAGAGAACCGACGTGAACGCGACGATCGCGAGAAATGCCATGCCCAGGTTCGAGCTGCGATTGATGAGAATGTCGGCGATCGCTTCGGGCACCTTCGATATGATGAAGAGCTCGGCGAGGACGAGGGTGCCGGCGAATATGCCGAGCACGTTCCAGTTGATGCTCGGGACGATCTCCCCGAACTTCAGCGCGCCGAGGAGAATCGCAAGCGCGATGCCGGCCCACGTGACGTGCGCGCGGTGGTGCCGGAATATCACGAGCCCGGCGTATACAGCGATAAATATGACGATCGCAACGAGCATCGCGGGATCACCCCTCGTTCAGTTCGCGGAGAATCCGCTCCGCCGCTTCCCGCGGCGAGTTCGCTTCGATGACCGGCCGGCCGACGACGAGATAGTCGCTCCCCGCCTCGCGCGCCGCCCGCGGCGTCGCCGTGCGTTTCTGGTCTCCGACCCCGGCGCCCGCGGGACGGATGCCCGGCGTGACGACCTTGAAGCCGGCCCCGAACGCCTCCTTGACCGAGCGCGCTTCCTCGACGGAGGCGACGATGCCGTCGAGCCCCGCCTCATGCGCCTGAGCGGCGAGACGCATGACGAGATCCTTCACGGCTCCCGTCGTTCCGAACGTGCGCGCGAGATCTTCCGCCGAGAGGCTCGTCAGCACGGTGACGCCGACGATGAGCGGCCGCTCGATCCCGAGACGTTTCGATTCCGTCGATGCCGCCCCCGCCGCGGCGCGCATCATCTCGACGCCGCCCGAGGTATGGATCGTCATCATCGCGACACCCATCCCGGTCGCGGCGCGCACCGCCCCCTCGACGGTCGCCGGAATGTCGTGGAATTTGAGATCGAGAAACACCGAAGCCCCGAGCGCCTTGATCTCCCCGACGATTCCCGGGCCCTCGGAGGTGAAGAGGCGGCTTCCGATCTTGAATATCTTTATGGCGCTCCCGCACGCCCCGACGAGCTCGAGCGCCCGGGAACGCTCCTCGACGTCGAGCGCGACGATGACGGCGGGAGATTTCTGCAATGCATTTGCGGAATTCATCGTAGGTCGGATTCCTTTTGTCATTGATCCATTGACTACACTCTAATCACATGCTTTATCGATTTCAAGAGATCAGAAACATGCCCTATAGTTCTCTCAAAGCGAATAATAAAATCGCATGGCCTAGGAATGCGCGTATCCAATGAGGTCTTTGATTCTTTCAATGTTTTGCTTCTTCAGATACTTGAGCAAACCCCTCTTTATCTCGGGGAATACTTCGGGCCAAACGAACCAAGCTGTACCAATCCCTACTGCAGTGGATCCCGCAAGTATGTATTCCAATGCGTCTTGCCAGGTAGAGATCCCACCAATACCAACAATCGGGATCTTCCTGTTGCGGCACTCCCCGATCTTGCTAAAACACTGATAGACATTGTAGAGCCCAATTGGCTTGATTGCAGGCCCCGACAAGCCAGCAACAATATTCTGAAAATAGGGATGCCGCGTTTCGATGCTAATGGCCATCCCGCGAACGGTATTGATCATTGAGAGGACGTCCGTTCCGCCAGCGATAGCCGCCTTTGCAGTGGTAGTAATATCGGTTACATTGGGCGTGAGCTTCGTCATTAGGAGAATCCCGGAAGGAACCCGCGATCTAACCTCGGAAACTACTCTCTCTACAGCTCCAGGATCACAGCCAAAAGCGATGCCTCCCTTCTTCAAATTCGGACATGAGACATTTATCTCCAAACCGGATATCAGGTTATTTACATCTTTATTCAGAAGACGCTCAGCTAGGATTCCAAACTCCTCAACGGTGTCCGCAGAGATATTGACAATTATCGGGAGCTCATACACAAGCAGTTTCGGAAGATCCTCCAGTATAAAACGTTCAACTCCCTTGTTCTGCAATCCGATGGAATTCAGAAGTCCATTCCGTGTTTCGAGGACACGCAGCTTCGGATTTCCTGGCTTAGGGCGCAAGGTAACACCCTTAGTAACAAATGCACCCAGGGAGTCGACAATTTGCTCACTCTTGCGCAAACCATCAGCCTCATTGCCGCTCCCCGACGTTCCTGAAGCAGTCAACAAGGGAGTATTGAGCCGAAGACCTTTAAGATCTACTTCTAGTCTTCCTTCTCCCATACAATGTCACCAGCTTTGAATAATGGCCCTTCCGTGCATACTCGCGAATACTCCTCGATCCCATCATTCCCTTTGGTCCTGCAAACTCAAGACAAACACACTCCAATGCCACATGCCATCCTTTTTTCCAACAGGACCTTCAGGTCAATCTCATTCTTCGATGCAATCCTATCTACATGCTGCAGCATTCCTTCTGGACCGCAAGCAATCGCCATAACCGCACGATGGGAAGAACTGGGCATGGAGGCGCGGCGCATCGCGAAGGACTCGTACTGATCGCTGACAAAACCCAGATGCAAGTTAGCCCTTGGTATGCTTCTAAGCTTGGCGGGAAGTCGCTTATCACAAGACACAAATATATCTTTCGCTCTCAGCCCCGTTGAAAGCAAGTCGTCGATAAAGGCATAAGCATTTTTTGGTTCAGCCGTATAAGTCTTCTCTAGGGGATCTCTGTATTTAATGCTCCCAATATCGGCAATGCCTATAAAGGCTTTGACATCGAATGAAAAGTACCTCAACGCTTGAACAAAGTAGACAAGAGGTGCCATTCCCACACCCCCACCAATAATATGAACCTCCTCTATTCCCGAAGCATGTAAGCTCCGAACATTAAATGGACTGCCAAGCGGACCAATCATGTGTACTAGATCGTCCGGAGCCAGATTCCGCATCATCTTAGTACCAATACCATCTGGTATAAGTACCTTGTATAGGATATCGAAATCTTCAGAATAAACAGAATGCATGGCAACTGACAGTAATGGAGGCAACCTGAGATTCTTAAGATAATCCCTGTGAAATCCTTTAAAGATGACCCTATGAATCCCAAACGGCCTTTTTAGAAATGGTTGCGGATTCATAAAACTAGGGCGCTTTGTCCCCTTATCCTCGAACTCCTTGCCGGCACGCCTCCTAGCACTCAAGGGCATAGGATCCATCATTACAAATTGCGATGGACGCGCGTCGCGCAACTGGGGGGCTCTGAATGCAAGCTTGTAAAGCAAGCTGTCCTTTCCTCCAACTGGAGTGTTGGACAACACCTTCGCGTAGAAAGAACTGATAGTTTTTGCTTTTTCATAATGTTCAGCGAGCAGTAGTCGCTCTCCCGTAAGCGCTGAAATCTTCGTATACTTATCCGGACAAAGAACCTCTGCAGCTTCTCTTAACTCCTCAAATGCGATAAAGAACGTCCTTGGACATTTCTCAGCTAAGTTAACATGACGCCATCGCTGCAAATCCTTCCTGTTCCTTACAACCAGCACGGCCAGAACAGCGAACCGGTTACCATCCTTCTTGCTTATGCTCTTGAAGGCTTCCGAAAGCCTGCCTTCGTCTTCATCATCAAAAAAGAAGAGCATTTTTCGATTTCCCGATGTCGCCAAGAACCTGAAGAAATCTGCAGGCGGAGGCATTTTCCACTTCTTGAACTCGATGTGATTTTCCCCAAATGCCGAGGGCTCTATGCAGCTCTCAAGCCTGGGGAATAGTTTCCATCCATCACGGGACAAGACCATTTCAAGAAACAGATAGCATAGGGTTTGATAAGATCTCTTGTTCACACTCGCATCTCGCGTTGCAGCCTCGATTTCCTTCTGCGTGAGTCTTTGAAGACAATAGTGGATTGGTGAAGGAGCGAATCTGCTTGCGCTCTCCCGAATGAATTCTGCCTTGGGGATCGACGAGTCAGATCCTGATCCCGATGATCCATGTGCGGCAACCTGTATATATGGCAGGGCCCGTTTGCACTCTTCTTCTCGCAACCGAGGATCCTGATTGTTGCGTTTCCCATTATGTAGGAATGATCGACCTTCAGATGACTTCGTGCTCAAGGAAAAATAGAAATCTTGTCTCTTATCCATCCCTCCCCTCTTTAGGGAATTGCTATAAAGGAACGGGCC
>JBAZPL010000039.1:0-16335 GCA_041648155.1 Candidatus Krumholzibacteriia bacterium | reverse complement strand
GTTCCAGCAGACGCCCGCGACCCCGATCCCGTTGTTGCCGACCGCGGCAATCGTTCCCGCGCAGTGCGTTCCATGATGGTAATCGTCCATCGGATCGTTATCGTCGCCGACGAAGTCCCAACCGCGCACGTCGTCGATATACCCGTTGCCGTCGTCGTCGATGCCGTTACCCGGCATCTCGTCCGTATTGGTCCAGATATTGGCCGCGAGATCCGGATGAAGGTAGTCGACGCCGGTGTCGAGGACCCCGATCACCACAGTATTTCCCGTCGCGGTTTGCCATGCTTCCGGGGCATCGATGTCCGCATCCGGCGTTCCCCCGGTCTGCCCTGTGTTATGCAAACCCCAGAGCAGCGGAAATGATGGATCGTTCGGAATCGCGTCGAGCGCGGTGACGACGTAGTTCGGCTCGATGTATTCGACGCGAGGGTCGCCGCGATACTTGTTGATCGCCTCGTCCACCGTCATTCCGGAGATATCCCAGAGCTCGGCGTCGATGAGCTTGAAACGATGTTTGATCTTCGAGCGAAGCTCTCCGCGAATCTTGTCGCCGTCGGCTTTGTGAAGGCCGTGTTTCAGCTTCACGATGACCTGATGATCGGCGTAGGCTTTGGGATCGGCGGATTCGAGCGGCGTTGACGCGCACAGCGCCAGGGCCATCGCAACGAACACAACAGGATATATTCCCCTCATCCGTTTCATGTTCGCCTCCACCATCCGGTTCATGGTCGTCGAGAATGATTCAAGGACCACCGCTGCGTTGCGATTGATTCAGTGTAACTGTATCACAATAAAGCGTTTGTGTCAATAATATATGCCTGGCTTCTTCGCGATATCTCTATTGTAGTGCCCGCGCATTCGACTTTGCAATCCATTGACACAATCCTTCCTTCGTTGCTACAGTATTACGTATCTCATGAACGATAAATTCATATCCCATTACAGAATCATCGGCGAGCTCGGCGCGGGCGGCATGGGCGTCGTGTACCGTGCCGAGGACACGAAGCTCGGACGCACCGTCGCGCTCAAATTTATCGCGCCGCGGGGAATCGAGAGCGCCGAGGAAAAGGCGCGCTTCCTTCACGAAGCGCAGGCCGCGGCCTCGCTCAATCACCCCAACATCTGCGTCGTTCACGAGATCGACGAGGCGGACGGGCGCCTCTTCATGGCGATGGAGTACGTCGAGGGAGAAAGCCTGAAGGATCGAATCGCCCGGGGCCCCCTCAAGATCGACGAGGCGCTCGACGTCGCCAGCCAGATCGCGCAAGGCCTCGACGCGGCCCACCGCAAGAGTGTCGTCCACCGCGACGTGAAGCCCGCGAACGTCATGATCGAGGCGGGCGGTCTCGTGAAGATCATGGATTTCGGCCTCGCGAAGATGTCGGGGCGAAGCAAGCTCACGAAGGCGGGGACGACGCTCGGAACGACGGCCTACATGTCGCCCGAGCAGGCGCGCAGCGAGGAAGCGGACCACCGCAGCGACATCTGGTCCCTCGGCGCCGTCATCTATGAAATGGTGACCGGCCGTACGCCGTTCAAGGGGGATTACGAGCAGGCGGTGCTCTATTCGATCGTGAACGAGGCGCCGGAGCCGTTGACGGCGGTCCGGTCGAACGTTCCGATGGAGCTCGACCGCATCGTCGCGAAGGCGCTCGCGAAGGATCGCTCCGAACGGTATCAGCACGCGGACGAGCTCATCGCCGATCTGCGCGCATTAAGAAAAAGCCTCGAGGCAGGAGCGGCATCGAGGACAGGAACCGCGGGCGCGACGTCGATCCCGGCGCCGCCACCCGGCGTACGGCGCTCGTGGAAACGATACTCGAAGATACTCGTCGCTCTCTGCGTCGCCGCCGCCTCGGTCACAATCTACTCCTTCTTGAGGCCCGTAATCTTCGGCGGTGCGATCGCCACGGCACGCCACCCCGTCGCCGTTATCACCTTCGAGAACCAGACGGGCGACCCGCAGTACGACAACCTCAAAAAGGTGATTCCGAACCTCCTCATCACAAGCCTCGAGCAGTCGAAGTATATTCAGGTAGTAACGTGGGAGCGGCTGCGCGACCTCGTCAAGCAGGCGGGAAAGCAGGGCGTCGAGGATATCGACGCCGACCTTGGCTTCGAGCTCTGCCGCCGCGAGAAGATCGATGCCATCGTCATCGGGAGCTTCACCAAGCTCGGGGACAGGTTCGTAACCGACATCAAGGTGCTCGACGTCGGATCGAAAGGGAGCCTCGCGGTCGCGAAGGCCGACGGCCGGGGGCTCGAGAGCATTCCGGAGCAGGTGGATAAATTGAGCCGGCAGATCTCCCGCGGCATCGGTCTCTCGGAGCGAAAGATCGAGGAGACGCAGCGTCCCGTCATCGACGTGACCACGTTTTCGGTCGACGCCTACACGTATTTCCTCAAGGGAAGGGACGCGCTCGAGAGGATCTACCATGAAGAGGCGGTTCAAAACTTCACGAAGGCTCTCAAGATCGATTCGGCGTTCGCCGCAGCGTACCTCTTCCTCGGCAACGCTCATACTGCCGCATTCAACGGCGCCGAGGCCCGCAGATCGTATACGAAGGCGTTGCATCACGCCGCAAAGGCGACGGAGCGCGAACGTCTCTATATCAATGCTCAATACGCCATATCGGTCGAGAGCGATCCCGCCGAGGGGATACGAATATATCGGGAGCTCCTCCAGAAATATCCGCGCGAGAAGTACGCGTGGAATTTCCTCGGCAGACTCTACCGCACGAGGGACATGAACCGCGAGGCCATCGCGTGCCAGGAGCGCGCCATCGAGCTCGATCCGACGTTCGGAGGAGCCCTCAATGACCTCGCATATACCCACCTTAACATAGCGAACTACGAGAAGGCGCTTGAGGTTTTCAACCGATACGGCGCTCTCTACCCCGCCGACGCGAATCCGTACGATTCGATGGGGGAAGCGTACTTCGCGATGGGCAGACTCGACGAAGCCGCCCGGATGTACGAAAAGGCGTTCGCGTTGAAGCCGATGATGAGCTCAGCCATGATGCTCGCCTATCTGTGCGGCATGCGCGGGGATTATCGCGAAGCGGTTTCGTGGATCGAACGGGACATGCAAGTGGAGACGCTATCCGGACAGCTCGTGATCAGCTATATCTGGAGAGCGACTTTCTATGCGTGTCTCGGGGAATTCAACCGGGCCGTGCTGGATACTCGACGAGCGTTCGCGATAGCCGATTCGACCGGCAATACCGGCATAATGGGGGTCGGGAGACAGGTTGAGGGGGATGTGCTCTTCGAATCGGGACGGCTCGAAGAGGCACGCGAGCTCTTTCAGGCGCGGTATGTTATCCCGGGAGTCGACTTCCAGACGTCTCCATATGCGGCCGCCTTCCGGGAGTGTTACCTGGGGCTCCTCGATGTGGCGGCCGGCGACCCGCGGTCGGCACGTGAAGCGGCGAAGAGACTCGAAGCACTCCTCCCCGCCGTGCGCGCTAATTCTCAGGCCAACGGTCTGCGCGCGGCCAATTGGCTTTCACTTCTCAATGCGGAGCTTCTTCTCGCGGAGGGGCGACCGAACGACGCCATTCGGTGCATCGCGAGCGATTTCAAGCTGCAGGTGCCGTCCGTCAGCCCGGAATTGTTCTACATGAATGTGCCTTATACGCAGGATGTTCTCGCGAGGGCGTACGCGGCCAAAGGCGACCTCGATCGAGCGATCAGCGAGTACAAGAGACTCCTCACGTTCGACCCCGTGAGCAAAGACCGGCGGTTGAAGAATCCCCGCTACGAGTACCGCCTCGCGAAGCTCCTCGAAAAGAGCGGCAATCGCGTCGAGGCGCTCGAGCATTACCGTGTATTCCTGCAATACTGGAAGGACGCCAAACCCGACCTCCCCGAGCTCGTCGACGCGAAGGCGCGCGTCGCGGCGCTCGGGAGCTCGCCTGGCACGCCATAGACTTCTTTCGAAATCGGGAGTATAATCAGACGATAGGGCGCCTTTCTAAAGGGGAAGTGATATTCACATGCGTAGAAAAGCGGGAATCATCGGATCGGCCTCGTTCATTCTTTTCGTCGTGAGCGCCGGACTCTCGCGCCCCGCGCTCGCCGAGAAATATGTCTACCCCGACTATAACCAATGGATCTATTGCGCGGAGAAAGCCGAGGAGTGCTTTCTCTTCTGCACGAGCCACGGTGACTGCCCCAAGCCCGACACAATGTACATTTTCATTCGCGCCGCCGATTCCGCTGGAATCATGCGCGCTCATTTTCATCTCGAGTGGGACTATCCGGGGTGCGACTCCATTCTCTCGGTGACGCCTTGCCCGAGCGTCACGATTGAGAACGGAGACATCCTGCAGGGAATGACGATCTCTTTCCCGCTGCTCAAGAGCGGGCATTTCAAGGCAGTGATGGTCATTCTTCGCAACACCTCAGAGCAACCTCCGCCGGCGATGTCCGACTATGGCTTTTGGATTCGAGACGCGTGGCTCGAGCGCTCGAACGCCCAGACGGTCACGGTTGCCGATCATCGCACGATGCCGTTTTACCCCGACTGCTATACAACATGGCCGCTTTGGTACCACTCCGACACCGTCGACGTCAATATCGGCGCTCGGACGGACGTTTGGATACGGTGGTCAGTGGAGGGCGCGGAACCTGGCATGGGTGGCTGGCCCGTGAACATTACCGATGACATGGACTGGGTGAGCTCCACCACTCTGGACAATATGTGGTGCACCGGTTGCCCGACCTGCGCGTGGCAGGTGGAGACGGATTATATCTACATCGATGTTCCCGAGGGGACTCCCGTCGGGACTCTCAATACGCTTGCGTGGAGCGTCGGGACCGGGATCTACCATGACAGCCTCGTTCTTCGAGCAGTGCCTCCCATCGCAACCGAAAAGCAGTCGTGGGGCAAGCTGAAGGATCTCTTCAAGTAGGCAATCTAACTGATATCGGGAAGCGCTCGAAGCTCGGCTGCCATCGAGGCGGGCGCGGAGATCGTCTTGCTTCTCGATTTCTCGCCCGATTCCACGACGATCTCGCGCTTGGCGAGCGAGAAGCGCTTCGCGAGAAATTTCACGAGCTCTTTATTCGCCTCTCCCTCATGCGGCGGGGCCGCCACCTTAATACGAAGCTCCCCGGCCGTATTCCAGCCGAGGAGCTCGTTTCGAGGGGCTGAGGGTTGAACCCTGACGCGGAATCGGATCCGCCCTTTGTCACTATCCTTGATTTCCTTCATCTTTCGAGAGGTTGGTCAGGTTCTTCCTGAGATCTTCCATCGACCAGGTCGATTCGGGATTCGTGTCGGCATTCGCCGGCTGGGGCGCGGGCGCCTGGGGCGGCATCTGAGCCGTCTCTCTGCGCGGAGGTGCGCTTTCCGTTGCGCCGGTGACCTCTTTCAGGCTCGAGAGAGCGCTCTCGAAATCCGCGTCGTCCATGCGGGGCGGCGCCGCGGGCTGCTGAACCGCCGGCTGCAACGGTTGCTGGACCGGCTGCTGCAACGGCTGCTGATACTCCTGAGGACGCTGGCCTGGAATCTCGTAGTTCTTCCAGTCGGTCGGCTGCTTGCGAACCTCGTACTGCCTCCAGTCGTCCTGGGCTCTCGGAGCCGCGCTCTGCGCCTGCTGGGGCGGGCCGGCGTGCGCTTGCTGGGCAGGTGCGGTCACGACTTCTGAGATCGTCGCGCCGAGCGGCTCGATCTTCAGCTGCTGGGCCGGCTTCGGTGCCGGCGCGGCAAAAGCGTTCGTGTCTTCGGGCGGCTTCGCCTTCTGGTTGGGATTCTCGCGCGTCTCGAATCCGGGCCTCGGCATCTGCGGCCGCGGTTCGTCCTCGCGTTTGCGCTCATCTCCCCACGTGACTTTGTCCTTCGGCTCGTGGCCGAATTCTTCAGTGATTTTGTCGCGGCTCATGCGCGGAGGCGCGACGGGCTTCCGCACGTCCTCCTCCACCTGCTGGCCGATCTTCTCGATCGCCTGGTCGACGCCCGCGAAATCCTCCTGGAAACCGTCGAGCATCTTCTTGTGGCTGTCGAGGAGCGACTTGAGACGCGCGAGATAGCCATCCTTGTTCTTCTTGAGCTCGAGAATCTCGCGGCGAAGCTGGCTCGTGTGGGCGCGAATCGATTCGGCGGCCTTGTCGGCCTCCATTTCGGCCTCCCGGATCAAGAGGCTCGCCTCGCGGCGCGCGTTCTCCTTCGCTTCATGCGTGAGCTTTTCCGCGGTGAGAAGCGTGTTGCGCAGGTTCGTCTCGATCGCCTTGAACTCGTTGAGGCGCTCCTCGAGAGAGACGAGACGCTCGCGCAGATTCTTGTTATCGGAGAGAACGGCCTCGTATTCGTCGGCAATCGTGTTGAGAAACGCGTACACCTCTTCGGAATCGAGACCGCGCATGACCTTCTTGAACTCCTGCTTCCTGATATCGAGCGGTGTAACTCTCATCGTGCTGCCTCCTGAGCCCGGCTAGAACCGGTATCGTTTAATGCCGAACACTGCGGCTTGCAGAACGGCGGCGAATATCAACGATGCGACGTCGAGTCTCCACGCGGGCAGGATCCTTCTCAAGGGACCGAGGAGCGGCCCATAGATCTTGTCGAGTGCATGGAGCAGCCGGCTTCGTGTCTCAACCGCCTTCAAGAATACGTAAACGAGCGTAATGAATGTCGCCGTGTTGAGTGAAGCAATAATAAGACCAATTCCATTGGTGACAACGTAGCCCATAATTTACGCCTTTTCAATACATTATATTCGCGCCGGGCGACGGAGCGGGGACGGAGCGCCCAGGCGCGGTGCCTGTTTATTTATCAGCCGGCCGGTCGCTCGCATCCGCCGGCCGCGGGCGAGTTCAACCCGACGGCCGTTCGCCGAAGAGAATGCGGCCGAGACGGATCATCGTGGATCCCTCGGCGATCGCGATCTCGAAGTCGTCGGTCATGCCCATCGAGAGGTGCTCCATCGAAACCTTCTCGATACGGGCGGAATCGATCTCTTCCTTGAGGCGCCGGAGCCTCGCGAATGCGGCGCCGACGGCGCTCGCGTCGCTCACGAGGGGCCCCACGGTCATAAGTCCGCGGATGCGGAGATTCGGGAGCTTTGCGATGATCTCGCACGCGCTCAATATCTCATCGGGCGGCAGTCCGAATTTCGACTCCTCCCCGCTCGTGTTCACCTCGAGGAGAATGTCGGTCGTGACGCCCGCCGTCGCTCCCGAGCGGCTCAGGTGCTCGGCGAGCCGGAACGAGTCGACCGATTGAACGAGCGCGAATCGGCCGATGACCTTCACGACCTTGTTCGTCTGAAGATGCCCCACGAGATGCCAGCGGCAGGGAAGCTTCACGTCGGGGGCCTTCGCGAGAAACTCCTGCACCTTGTTCTCGCCGACGTCCGCGAGGCCCGCTTCGATCGCCTGCGTGACGACCTCGGGGCCGTGCGTCTTCGTCACGGCGATGATTGTGATCGCCGCGGGGTCTCGCCCGACTCGTTCCGCGGCCCGCGCGACGCGCTCCCGGACGCGCTCGAGATTCTCCTTGATCGTCATCGTCATGGCGCCCCGATGCTACCCCTTCCCCACAGCCAATGCAACTATTGACAGCAATGACCCATTTGATTCATCATAGGTACATTCATCCCCGGTGAGTTTCGGCTCACTGGCCCTCTCCGGGTTACGATCCGGAGGTTTCTTATCAACAAGCCGCGTTTCGCTTTCCGCCGTTTCATGGGAGGGGCAGTGATGGGACGTTTGCAGCGAGGCACCAGGAAAAACAGCGCTTCAAGCATCAAGTACAAGGCTACTCGTTCCGCACGAGGAAAGAAGCCGGCACGCGAACGACTTATTGACGACGAAGATGTGTATCGTCTGCGGATGCGTAATCGACTGTTACGAGAATCCCATGAGCGATACACCCTGGTGGACTTGTTCAGCGGAGCTGGAGGCTTGACGCTTGGGTTCACACAATCCCTGGGACAGATATTCACTCCTGTATGGGCAAATGATTTCAATCGATTCGCCGCCATGACCTATTTGGCGAATTTCAGTTGTCATTGCACAACCAACGATATACTTGAAATCATCGATAACAACATCAAGCAAATACCGAAAGCGGATGTCGTCATAGGCGGACCGCCCTGCCAAGGATTCAGTCTGCTCAACAAGAATCGGAAGGATGATCCTCGGAAACAGCTTTGGCGGCCTTTCCTGCAGATTGTCGAGCACACCGGGGCGCAAATTTTTGTAATGGAAAACGTACCTCAACTCCTCGGCTCCGAGGAGTACACGGAAATATGCAATTCGGCCATCTCGCTCGGATTCAAAACGACATCCGCGAAACTCTGCGCAGCGGATTACGGTGTTCCTCAAACCCGGTGGCGGGCGTTCATTATTGGGTGCAAATTTCTTAATCCCAATGAGTACTTCCCCCCCAAGAAGACCCATCGGAGACCGGATGTCGTCGACACGGGCATGTCTTTTTCCGATGAATTTGATGAATATGTGACTCGCCCTAAGTCATGGAGGACGGTGCGCGATTCCATTTCCGATTTGTTGAAACCGTTGGGTACGGAAATCCGAAAAGAACCTCCACCCTACGATCTTCATTTCGGCAGAACCCCCACCAAGCTCAGCTTCAATCGATATAGAGCGATACCTCGAGAAGGCATGAACAGATTCGATCTGCAGAAAAGGGCGCCGGAACTGACTCCTGCCTGTTGGATCAGAAAAACATCGGGAGGAACGGATCTCTTCGGTAGGCTTTGGTGGGACAGACCGGCATTTACGATTCGGACGGAATTCTTCAAGCCTGAAAAAGGCCGATATTTGCATCCGTCACAGCATAGGCCGATTACTCATCGCGAGGCCGCCAGGCTGCAATCATTCCCCGATTCATTCGAGTTCCTCGGGACAAAAATCGAGATCGCGAAGCAGATAGGAAACGCGGTTCCTCCAATGCTGGCGGCCCGGATAGCGGATTGCGTCTTGACCATGTTCCTCAATAAGGGATTGGAGAATGCCGGATCGATTCACGCCGGAAGATCGCAGCCGGATAATGGCGAACGTCAAGGGGCGCAACACATCGCCTGAGAAAACAGTGAAGCGATGTCTGCGCAAGCTCGGCGTCCGTTACAGATCGCACGCGCCGCACTTGCCCGGCACTCCTGATTTCATTCTGCCGGATCTTGAAACGGCATTATTCGTCAACGGATGCTTTTGGCACGGACACAGAGGGTGCCGAAGAGCTTCAATTCCCCGCACAAACACGAATTTTTGGAAGAAGAAGATCGAAGGAAATATTGAGAGAGACAAGAAGAAAGCGAGACAGCTCAGAAGTCTCGGCTGGCACGTCGAAACGATATGGCAGTGCCAAATGAAGAACGAGGAGGCAGTGCTGCAAAGAGTCTCAATGATCAGAGAACAGAGGAGCTCATATGGCCGCAAGAGATAAGATCCGTGAATTGTTCCTTAGAACGAACGAATAGCGCTAGAAATCCCAAGAGGGGCAGGCCATGCAATCAGCCTAGGAATTAGTACTCCCGATCTCTTCCTTCTCCAAGTGCAGACGATGGAGTAGCCGGTGCGCGATCGGGGCGACGAAGATTCCTACGGTGGCCAGGAATGCGATGCCCGCAAAGAGTGCGTAGAACGACGCGAAGAGCTTTCCCGCGGTCGTGGTCAGCGGATTCACCGGCCCCATCCCACCGAGGATCATCGACGCATCGAGGAGGGCATTGAGCCACGAGAATCCCGCGAGGAGGCGATATCCCACTATGCCGATGGCGAGCGAGCAGGCGATCACGGCGGCACCGATGAGACCGTGCCTGAAGAGCCGGCGGAGAAAAAGCGTCCGCGGCAGCAATGGTTGGCTTCGATGTTCGTACATCATATGTCGGCGCGTCCTATGCGCGCTCGAGATTCTCCCTGATCCTCACTGTTATAGCGCCCGGATGCTATCGCTTCTCCCCTGTCTTTGCAACCCCATTTCCGACGGGTCACACGGCGCCCAGCCCCCAGCAACAGGAATATGCATTGACACCCGGCACGAATCTTGATATTATTAACCCATAAGGTTAACAATTATTAGTGTGGCGGTGATGTGTGGATATTACTTTTTCCACCCGTAAACTGGAAAAGCGATGCAATGACTCGAAGACGATGACAAAGACCTGGGGGCCGCTTCAAGCGAAGAAGCTCCGCCGGCGACTCGACGATCTCAAGGCGGCTTCTACGCTTGAGGTAATGCAATTGCTCCCGGGACGCTGTCATGAGCTCAAAGGCGATCGGGCGGGTCAGATATCTCTCGATCTTGAGCATCCGAAAAGGCTCGTCTTCGAACCGGCGAACGATCCGGTCCCGCGAAAGCAGGATGGGGGGCTCAACTGGGCGGAGATCACGGCCGTCCGAATTATCGGGGTGGTTGATACTCATGATTAAGCGCATTGCGAATGAGTACGTTCCGACGGACGTCTCGGCACCCGGCGAGACGCTGAGCGAGATTCTGACCGAGAGAGGCATCAGTCAGACGGACCTCGCAGACCGCATGGGCCGCCCCAAGAAGACGATTAACGAGATCATGAATGGCAAAGCGGCTATCACACCCCAAACGGCGCTGGAGCTCGAACTTGTGTTGCGCATACCGGCGGAATTCTGGATCGCGCGGGAAAGAGACTACAGAACTTATCTTGCCAGACGAGACCAGGAAGAATGTTTCGCTAAAGATGTCAGTTGGGCTCGTAGATTCCCAGCCAAGGAGATGATCGAATTCGGATGGATGCCCCAGCATGTGGATAAAAGCGCGCTGGTCAGGAATCTTCTTGAATTCTTCGGAGTTGCATCAAGCCAGCAATGGGAACAAGTATTCTCCGTCTACCAGGTGGCATTTCGGAAACCCAAAGCGTTCAAACCTGACCTATGCGCTATCTCGGCGTGGCTGCGCGCGGGAATCTCATCCGCCGAAAAATCCAAGATGAAACCATTCGATCGTGATGCGTTCAGGGATGCATTGCGGGAATCAAGGAAGCTTATCACAAGCGATCCCGAGGACTTTGTGCCCGCCTTAACCGGTATTTTCGCGGAGGCGGGAGTGGCCGTAGCTTTCATCCCCGAGCTTCCAAAGTCCCGTGCAAGCGGGGCAACCATGTGGCTCTCTCCCGAACGAGCCCTCATCCAATTGAGTCTGCGTTACAAGAGCGATGATCAGCTATGGTTCACGTTCTTCCACGAAGCTGCGCACGTGTTGCTGCACGGCAAGAAGTCGATATTCCTGGAAACCGGCGAGCATCTTGGAGAGCAAGAGAAGGAGGCGAACGAATGGGCCGCGAACTTCCTGATTCCTGCTAGCGAGTACAGGCACTTCGTCTCGGTGGGTGGCTTCTCCAAGGCCGAAATTCGCGCATTCGCCGCCCAGTTGGGGATTTCGCCGGGCATTGTCGTTGGTAGACTCCAGCATGACGGTGTGCTAGACTTCGCCAACTGCAACGATCTGAAGCGAAGACTCAAGTGGGTCAAAGATAATTAACGGGGACGCTCTAAAAAGGAACATAGATGCCCGCGCCTCGAACCGTTATCGATCTCGTCGAACGCTTCACCACGCACCGTGACGCCTACGTGTCCTCCGAATACAACGAGACCCAGGTCCGTCGCGAGTTCATTGATCCCCTGTTCAAAGCCCTCGGATGGGACATGGACAATGAACAGGGCAACGCGGAACAATGGAAAGAAGTGATCCACGAAGACGCCATCAAGATCGGCGGCTTCACCAAAGCGCCTGACTATTCCTTTCGCCTCGGCGGGCGCAGGCTCTTCTTCCTCGAGGCAAAGAAACCGGCCGTGAACATCAAGGACGATCCCGGCCCGGCATTTCAATTGCGCCGCTACGCCTGGACGGCCAAGCTCCCCATCTCCATTCTCACCGACTTCGAGGAGTTCATCGTATACGACACGCGCATTCAACCGGTCATCACCGATAAGTCTTCGAAGGCGCGAATTCTCGCAATTCGCTACGAAGAATACGCCGATCGTTGGGACGAGATCGCGTCGATCTTCTCGCCCGAGGCCATTCGCAAGGGCGCCTTCGACAAATACGTCGAATCCGCCACTCACAAGCGCGGCACCGCCACGGTCGACGATGCCTTTCTCGCCGAGATCGAGGACTGGCGCGAGCAGCTCGCGCGCAACATCGCGCTGCGCAACTCCGGCGTGACGCAGCGCGAACTGAATTTCGCCGTCCAATGCATCATCGACCGCATCGTTTTTCTGCGCATCTGCGAGGATCGCGGCATCGAGGACTATGGACGCCTCCAGGCTCTGCTCAACGGAGCGGACGTCTATGCCAGACTGCGCGAGCTGTTCTACAGCGCAGACGAGCGTTACAACTCGGGCCTCTTCCATTTCCATAAGGAAAAAGACCGCGAGGGTGCGCCGGACGAGCTCACCCCGCGGCTGCAGATTGACGACAAGGTCCTCAAGGACATATTCAAGCGTCTCTACTACCCTGACTGCCCCTATGAGTTCTCGGTGCTGCCGACCGAAATTCTCGGCCAGGTCTATGAACGATTTCTCGGAAGCGTGATCCGTCTGACCGCAGGCGGCCACGCCAAAGTCGAGCAGAAGCCCGATGTCCGCAAGGCCGGCGGCGTCTATTACACGCCAACCTATATCGTGGACTACATCGTCAAGCACACCGTCGGCAGGCTCCTCGAGGGCAGGACGCCGCAAGAGGTCGCGGGCGTCACGGATGCCTGGCGGCCGTCGGCGAATCGCCACCCCATCGCTATCCTCGATCCGGCTTGCGGCTCAGGCTCCTTTCTCCTCGGCGCCTATCAGTGCCTCCTCGACTGGCACCTGGAGCAATATTCAAAGGACCTCGATAGGTGGTCCAAAGGCAAGGAGCCGAGGCTCTTTCGGGATCATCGGGGCGTTTGGCGTCTGACCACCGTCGAGCGCAAACGCATTCTGCTGACCAACATCTTCGGCGTCGACATCGATGCGCAGGCCGTCGAAGTGACCAAGCTCTCGCTCCTCCTCAGGGTTCTCGAAGGCGAAAACGCCGAGACCATGCGGAAGCAGCTGGCCATTTTCAACGAACGCGCCCTCCCCGACCTCGGCGCGAATATCAAATGCGGCAACAGCCTCATCGGTCCCGACTTCTATGCCGGCCGCCAAGAGGGTCTCTTCGACGAAGAGGAGATGTACCGCGTCAATGCGTTCGACTGGAACGCGGAGTTCGCCGAGATAATGAAGAGAGGCGGGTTCGATGCGGTGATCGGGAATCCACCGTATGGCGCCTTACTAAACAAGGAAGAATCCGAATATCTCCGCAGCAAGTTTGAGACATGTAGCAAGGATTTGGATACTTATTCGCTTTTTATGGAGCAGTCAGTTCATTTGGCAACGCCCGGTGGCCGCACCGCCATGATCGTACCAACAGGCTGGTACAGCGGTCCGAAGTTCGGACCTCTGCGACGCCACATGGCGATGCAAACAGACCCGAAATCGTTTGTGAATCTACCCTATGATGTTTTCGCCGCATGGGTTGATACAACTGTTTTCGTTGCCGAAAAACGTAGCCGGCCTACGGGATGGCCACGATCTGAAGTGTGTGAAGTTAAGTTGCGCATTTTCCCTAAGCGTCACTCTATCCAGTCTGCCACCGAAATGGACGCGCCGACCCAGTCGGGGGAACTTTCAATGTGGTTTGCTGGGGGTAGCGACGAATACTTGACCTATGCCGACTCCGCCAGTACCCGTTTGATCCAGAAGATTCAGAAGAATGGGAAACCACTGTCAGAGTTCGCCGACGTGCAGCGCGGCGTGACGCCTTTCAATCTGACAGCAAGCCGTACACATGCGACCAGCCGACCCGCATTCGGGGGTACTGTGCGCCGGTATCTTTTCGATCGAGGTCCGCAAAGTTTCATCCGCTTCGATGACACTCTTGCTGAACCGAAGCCGGAGCGGTATTTCCAGGGTCCGCGACTTCTTCTGCGCGAACTCATTAGCCGCAAATTCCAATTACAGTCGGTGAAGGTTGAGGAGGACTTTGTCACCAACAAATCAATGCAAAGCATTTTGCCGATTTCGGACGGACCGGATCTAAACTACTTGCTTGGGGTAATAAACAGCCGCCTGATGTCCTGGTATCTGTTGCACAGATCGAACATCGCGCAACGTGATGACTTTCCTAAAATCGTCTTGAAGGAGACACGATCCTTACCTGTGCCTCTCGTTAATATGACCGCCCCCTCCGAAAACGCTATGTACGACAAGATGCTTTCATTGGTTCAACGCATACTCGGCCTGCACAAAACCCTTATCATGGCAACAACGGAACAAAAGAAGATTATGATCGGACGCCAAATCATTTCGACGGATCATGAGATTGATCGACTGGTTTACGAACTCTACGACCTTACCGAAGAAGAGATTCGTATCGTAGAAGAAGCCACAAAGACAGACTGATCCAGCCGCTTGTTCCGAACCGCTGACCACGAGAGATCAGAAGCCTGTGACAGCCATCAAGTCGGCCGGGCGCCGTACGAGGCAGCCGGCGAGTTCCGCAGCGCGCCGACATCCCCCGGCGAATCGAGTGCCAAAAAGAGCGACGTGCGTCGGCGCGCGAGGACTGTCTGAGCCGGCGCCTCGTATGGCGCCCGGCCCCACCGAAACAACCGGCGCACAGCAGCTACACGTGCACCCTCACGAGCTCCATCTGCTCTTCGCCGGCCACGACGACCTTGCCCTCGAGCGTGATGAAGCAGTCGATCTCGGAGCGGGCCGCCATCTCTCCCTTGAGGTAGATGCCCGGCTCTATCGAGAAACAGATGCCCGGCACGAGCAGCCGTTCGTCCTTCGTCTCGAGATTGTCGATGTTGACGCCGTTCCCGTGCACCTCCTCGCCGATCGAGTGACCCGTGCGGTGGACGAAATAATCGCCGTAGCCGGCGTCGACGACGACCTTGCGGCACGCGTCGTCGACCTCCCAGCCGAAGCAGGGCTTCTTCTCGGCGAAGCGCTTGCGGACGAAGTTCACCGCGGCGATGCGCGCGTCGCGCACCGTGTGGAAGATCTCCTGGTACTTCTCGGGCGGCTCGTCTCCGGCGAACCCGCACCACGTGATGTCGTAGTAGATCGAACCCGGCTCTTTTAGCTTCGCCCAGAGATCGATGAGGATGCAGTCCCCCTTCTTGAAGGCGTACGTGCCTTCCTGCTTCGGCTCGAAATGCGGATCGGACGGATGGTCGTTGATGCCGACGATGGGAGATTCCCCGCCGCTGTCGAGCCCCTCCTCCTTGAAGCGCCTCAGGATGAACTGCGCGAGCTCGTACTCGGTGAGCTTCCGCTTCTCGGCGAACGCCTTCCCGATCTCGGCGAAGGCCTCGTTCTTGATATGCTGGATCTTGTCGCCGGCCTTGAGATGGCTCTCGTAGCCCTTATGGTCGATAAGCGATTCGAACTGCTGGACGAGGTCGGCGGAGGAGACGATCTCGTGCCCGAAGCTCCTGATGATCTCGATCGTCCCCGCGTCGACGATCGACACGTACGGAATGTTGTTGAGAGGCGAATACTGCATGGCGAGCTTCTTCGGCTTGCCGAGAATGTCCTTGAGCGAGGAGTGGAGCTCTTCCCACGCGCGGTAGTACTTCTTCTCGCCCGGGAGAGCGTCGAGCCGCGCGGGCTCGACCACCGAGACGAGACGGATCGGCTCGCCCGCAACCGGGATGTAGTAGAACCAGCGCCGCGAGGTCCCTTTCTTGAAATCAAGACCAAGCACGCGGTATGCGAGATGGTCCCTGTTGTGGAAATCGCACAGCAGCCAACCGTCGACACCTTTTTCCTTGAGCGCGGCCTGAATTTTCTTGATGTCCATCGTTCAATCCTCCCCGTATTCGAGAGCACGCATTGAGGGCGGTAAAACCCGTGGATTGAACGCTATCATGCGATCTTCGGTGATGTCAAGGAGTGGACTGGCGCGCCAGCGATTCGGCAACAAGCACGCCGATGGCCTCTGAGAACATGATTTGAAGCGAAGATAGCGGCAGAATGGGATCAGAGCATCATCGCATTGCTTCCAAACGGCTTTTTGGGAGGCTGATTCTGGAATAAAGACAAAGGATCCCCTGGGGGAGGGAGGTGATGGGTTTCCATGGAACTGCGCGAAGGCAATTGATAAAAGCTCGTCAGGTGAACCGGTCCCCGGATGGGATGTAGAACTCCGCGGCAACGAGTTTTGCAAAGTGGCGGGTAGTATGCCTTGCGCGCAGTTGCGGTTTGACGTTGAGAGATATGAATGCGTGGAACACGTTGTAGGCCAGAAGCAGGAGGAGGAGGAATACGAGCATGGCATGGGGTTCGTGTTTGTAGACGTGATCT